>CALIFM010000168.1 GCA_938021685.1 uncultured Gammaproteobacteria bacterium
TGTTATCCTGGGGATTTCAAGGTCTGTTATTAGATATCAGCCAAAAAGCTTGCTCAAAAGAAAGCTTAGGGATTGATGGGGACGCTCTTGAGGAAGCAGGGGCGAGTATCTTCGGAGCTATAGCAGAAGTAATTGTAACGATGGCAGCCTTATATGGCCCTGACCATGACTATAAGCTTGTCATACAGAACTACCCTAGCCCTATTGCTGATTTTATTCATGACGAATGGGTCAGGTCACCTGACGGTCAAGGCGAAAATCAAACATGGAAGTACCGCAAGCTTGCTAGGCATCGATATATTGGAGGTTGCCCGGTGCATGTGCAATCATTTAACGTGGCCCGTGATTTGGCTCATGATTTGAATGAGGGCTTGGAAGATATTTACGAGCTGCTAGCACTTCAATTTAACCAAGTTGATATTAGGTTCGTGGATCTTTCTGATGCCTTTGATGGCAAACGGCTTTGCGAAGATGCGGATACAACCAACGACTGGTTCAACCCGCTCCGGTTCATGAATAACTGGCAGTTTGCTCAAGGAAGGTATGCAACTGACCTAGAAGGCTGGGATAAAACGCATCTGAATCAAGCCTCCAGCAATTGTACAAACCATGGTCAAGCATGCCAAGAATCCATGCACCCTAATGCAAAAGGCCACAAGAAAATGGCTCATTGCCTTAATCAAGTCTTAGCTATACCTAGTAATGCCTCTATTAACGATATGAAGCTTCGTTGTGCTGCAGGCGACCCACCGGATTAAGCCACTAGAAGAGTCAATAATCTGTTGTACTTGCGCCCCAAGACTGTTTTTAATCTCGGGGCGTTTTTATCAGTGCTGTCAGATTAAAGTTTTTAACACTTTTTTAGGCAAAATAGAATTTGTAACTAATTAATTTTGTTAGATGACAGTTTTCAGAAGACAGTAAAAACACCTTTTTTAAGTTAATCTGACAACACCGAAAGAAGCCTTAAATTCTTCTTTACACGATAACTCCACCAACCTTCGCTATACCAAAGGGCATCATGTAATGCCGCCCACGGTAGCTAAACGGAAGCAGCGTATCTGGTGTCACGTCATCTCTTTCAGTTACAATGCTTTGTGCATCAGGGCCATAATAACTTCTAGTCGCAATTCCATCTACAATATCAAAGCGAGGGCAATGACGATGCAACTCAAATTTTGCTGCATACTCTGCTAGTGCTTGCTGTTCCTCGGTTGCTTCCTCAGCGGCGAAAACTGGATGGGCCCCGCTTAAACAAAGTATCAAGACTTGACCTGCCCCCTATAACGAGTCCAGTGTGTTAGTTAGTGTTTAGTTGATAATCGAATAGTACAGGGTCAGTGATTGTTTGCATATAGTCATGTAGTGTTGGTTTTATTTTGATCGTTTGTGGAGCAGGAGGCTGGTAGCCCAATGCGCTATGTGGCCTGATAGTGTTGTAATGCTTGCGCCATTGTTCGATGAGTATCTGTGCTTCTTTGAGCGTATAGAATATCTCACCATTGAGTAATTCATCACGCAGCTTGCCATTGAAGCTTTCGTTATAGCCGTTTTCCCAAGGGCTGCCCGGTTCAATGAACAAGCTGTTGACCTTAGCTGCAGCCAACCACTGCCTCACTACCTTGGCGGTGAACTCGCTGCCATTGTCAGAGCGGATGTGCTCAGGCACACCGTGCTGCAAGAACAGCCTGTTCAAGCAGTCCAGTACGTTTGTTGAATTTAGTCTGCGGTTTGTATCAATAGCCAAGCACTCATGGCTGTGCTCATCAATCACAGTGAGCATTCGGAATGAGCGCCCATCATCCGTACGGTCTTTGACGAAGTCATACGACCACACATGGTTCTTATGAGTAGGTCGCAGCCGCACACAGGAACCATCATTTAGCCACAAACGGCCGCGCTTAGGCTGCTTCATTGGCACTTTAAGGCCCTCTTTGCGCCATATACGTTCAACCCGCTTGTGGTTCACCTGCCAGCCACTACGGCGCAGCAAAGCCGTCACCCGACGATAGCCATAACGGCCATACTCCGAAGCCAGATCAATGATCACCTTGGTCAACGCAGTCTCATCATCACGCAGCACACACTTACGCCGCTGCGTGGCACGTGGTTGATGCAACAACCAACAAACCCGTCTCTGTGAAGCCCCAAGCACTTCCTGCACGTGAACCACGCCACGGCGTTTGCGCTCAGGGCTTAGTAGTTTCCCTTTAGCGCCTCATCTAAGATGGCTTTATCCAATGATAGATCAGCCACGAGTTTCTTCAGCCGAGCATTCTCTTGCTCTAGTGTCTTGAGCTTCTTGGCTTGGCTGACATCCATCCCGCCGTACTGTTTACGCCAGCGATAATAGCTCTGCACCGCTATCCCATGTTCTCGGCTGGCCAATGCAACTGACTTTCCTTGGTTAATTGATATCTCGATCAAACGTAACAGCTGAATGATCTTCTCGGGAGCATAGCTCTTTCTTGGCATAACAAGTTCCTCATCTTTAAGTTAATAGTCTAACTTTAAACTTGGACTCGTTTTCGGGGGGCAGGTCAGGTGTTTCGGGATAAGTTACGGTTTCAGGCATTGATTGACACCATTGTATTGAAACATGAGCAGTTTGAGCCTGATGACATCATCATCGAAGATAGCCCAGCGGGGCATCATCTTATCGAGGCCTTGCGAAGTGATTACACTTTACCTATCAAGGCCGAACGGCCATTAGGCGATAAGCATACGCGATTAAGTGCCGTCAGCGGCTATATTGAAAGTGGTCATGTGCATTTGCCAGATCAAGCACCGTGGCTGGATGACTTCTTGCTGGAGATTACACGCTTTCCGAACGTTAAACACGATGATCAAGTCGATGCCTTTAGTCAGGGCCTTAAGCTTATTTCTAAGCCGAAACCTATTAGCATTTATGCGGGAATGTAAGAGGTATTGAGTTGACTTACATGCCGAATAGAGCGTTCATGTGGGTGTGAATAACCACACCATGAATAATCTAAATGTCGACTAGCGCAGCAAGTCTTGAACCAAACATAGGTGACTCTGAGCCACTAACGCTCAAACAAATTGCGGATGATCCCGATTCTCTACAAGCATTAGCTAGGGC
>CALIFM010000169.1 GCA_938021685.1 uncultured Gammaproteobacteria bacterium
TTCTGGTTCTGGTTCTGGTTTCGGCTCCGGCAGTTCATTCAGTACAAAGGCTTGCATCGGCTGCGCTCCGGCAGGCTTAGATTTCTTGGTTAAATTCAAATTTAAGCCGATCAAAGCAAACAATAAAGCATGCACTACCAGCGCCAAAATAAACGCACGCGCATTGCCACTAAAGTCATTTAATCGATTCTTAAGCATGCTAGTCGCACTTAATATATTACAAAGTGCGTGCGATCTTTATTGCTCAGGCGCATTAGTCACCAAGCCAACCTTCTCAACACCTGCCGCTTGCAACAGTACCATCCCATCCACTACCTCACCGTAATTAACGGCATTATCACCACGCACCATGAACGGGGTTTTGGGTTCTTTTTGCAAAATAATCGCTGCTTGACGCTTAATTTCAGCAGCCGACTCAATCGGCTCTTCGCCGTCATTCAAATAATAGCGTCCCTCTTTATCCACTGTCAGCACAAACGGCTCTAGCTCAAGATCTTCTGTTGGAGCAGCATCGGCCGACGGCAATTCCACATCCACGCCGGTGCTCAACAATGGTGCCGTCACCATAAAAATAACCAGCAGTACCAACATCACATCGATATAAGGCACAACATTGATCTCACTTACCAAACTTTTTTTTCGTCGACTTCTTAGACTCATTTTTCGCTGTCTCGCTGCGTCACCACTTGGCGGTTCACAATACTCAAGAACTCTTCCATAAAGATTTCATAGCGCGAACCTAGTCTCTCTGCAGTCGTGGCCAAACGGTTATAGGCAATCACCGCCGGAATCGCAGCAAATAAACCCATCGCCGTAGCGATCAGCGCTTCCGAAATGCCCGGCGCCACCGTTGCAATCGTCACTTGTTTCATTGCACCTAAGGAGCGAAACGAATTCATAATGCCCCACACTGTGCCGAACAAGCCCACATACGGCGCAGTAGAACCCACCGTAGCTAAAAATGGTAAATGGTGTTCCAGCTCGTCTATCTCACGATTAAGCACCACACGCATCGCACGGTGCACGCCGTCAATAATCTCTGTTCGACCCAAGTTAGGTTTTTTCGCCAAACGTAAATATTCGCGGTAACCCGCCACAAAAATAGCGGACATGCCCTCAGACTGCTGATTTTGGCTGCCCCATGTGTGGTGCAAGCGATTCATATCGCCTACCGACCAAAAATCATCCTCAAACTCATCAGCGCTTTTATCAAGGCGTTTGAGTTGCGATGATTTTTTAAAGATCAAAGTCCATGAAATGACGGACGCAAGTAGTAATAAGAACATCACCAGCTGCACAATGAAACTGGCGTTTAAAATCAGCCCGATTATCGAAGAATGTGGATCCATTGCTAATTGATTACCTTAGTTAATTGCGTTTTGAATTAAAGGGTGAGCCGTCAGCGCGCTTGGCACAGCAACGGGTTTAAAAGTATCTGCGTTCACGGTCACTAAGTTAAGGTTCCCCACTACCAGTTCCTCATCGTTGCGCAGCACGGTTTGTTTTAAAGTCATCGATACGCGTTTAATGTTAGTCACCTGCGCTGTTACGCTCAGTTCGTCATCTAACTTAGCGGTAGCTTTGTAGTGCAAATCCAAGGACGCCACTACAAACACGCAGCCATCACGCTGTTTAATCACACCGATCGGCTGCCCCATTGAGCGCAGCCATTCATTGCGCGCGCGCTCCATATAGCGTAGATAATTTGCATGATAGACCACCCCACCTGCATCGGTGTCTTCATAATAAATACGCACAGGCCAAGCGAACACGTTGTGATCCATTACTATAATTGCTGGCCGACTTTACAAAACAACCAATGAACTGCTGATTAACCACCCGAAAGTTGGCATGTACACTGACTTAGTTTGACGCACCAAACAAGCCTGCTTGAGGCTGATGTGCGGCAGGTGGATTCAGGCCTAAATGTTGCCAAGTGGCGCGTGTGGCCATACGCCCACGCGGAGTGCGCATCATAAAGCCTTGTTGAATTAAATAAGGTTCGATCACGTCTTCAATCGTGCCGCGCTCTTCGCCAATGGCAGCCGCTAGGCTTTCTACACCTACGGGACCACCATCAAATTTTTCAATCAAAGCCAGCAGCAAATTGCGGTCAAGGCCATCCATACCATGGCGATCCACTTCCAGCATGTCCAACGCTTGGCAGGCAATATCAGCGGTGATAGTACCATCACCTTTTACTTGAGCATAATCACGCACGCGACGCAGCAAACGATTTGCAATGCGCGGCGTGCCGCGTGATCGAGCTGCCACTTCAGCTACACCCTTATCATCAGCGGCAATGCCCATAATACCAGCTGAGCGTTTAACGATGCTAGCTAACTCCTTAGCGTTATAAAACTCAAGGCGCTGCACAATGCCAAAGCGGTCACGCAGCGGCGAAGTGAGCAGGCCAGCACGGGTAGTAGCACCGATCAAAGTGAACGGCGGTAAATTAAGTTGAATTGAACGCGCAGCAGGCCCTTCACCAATCACGATATCGAGCTGATAGTCCTCCATCGCAGGATATAAAATTTCTTCAATCGCTGGGCTAAGGCGATGGATTTCATCCACAAACAACACGTCGTTGTCTTCCAAGTTGGTCAGCATCGCCGCGAGATCACCTGCCTTTTCAATGACCGGCCCAGAAGTTTGTCGCAGGGTTGAGCCCATTTCAGCAGCAAGGATATTCGCCAAAGTGGTTTTACCCAAACCCGGCGGGCCAAACAACAACACATGATCCAGTGCTTCGCCACGCCCACGTGCCGCCTGAATAAAAATAGAAAGTTGATCCTTAAGCTTATCTTGCCCCACAAACTGCGCTAAGTCAGGCGGCCGCAAGCTGCGGTCTAGCGCTTGTTCATTAAGGCTATCTTGCTCGGCTAAGCCAGAAATTAACGGATCGTGTTCACTTTGCATGGCGCGCCTATTATAGACCTTTAAGCACGACTCTGAAAGCAATAGACCAAAAGAATGGTCCAGATGAAAGCTTAGCTCAGCAACCTATTTTGATGACAACGCCTTAAGTGCACCACGAATAATCATCTCACTCGGCATATCGTCTACCTCAGGCAAAGCACGCACAACCTTAGACGCCTCAGCTGGCTTATAACCCAGCGCAATCAACGCACTAATCGCATCACCACTGGCGCTTGCAGCTGGTATTTTTCCAGCCGACTGATCACTGGCCGATGCTTGCGGCAAACGATCACGCATTTCTACAATCAGTCGCTCAGCTGTTTTGCGACCAATGCCCGGCACGCTGACAATAGCAGCCACATCTTCGTTTTGCACACACGCAGCAAACTCATCAGCCGAAAAAGTAGATAAAATAGCCAAAGCCACCCGTGGACCGACACCGTTTACTTTGAGCAAAGCACGAAACAAGGCACGCTCGGATAAGCTAGCAAAACCATAAAGCAAATGGGCGTCGTCACGCACCACCATGTGCACATGCAAAGCCACGCTGCTTTCATTTTGCTCACTCAGCGCATAAAAGGTATTCATCGAGGCTTCTAATTCATAGCCTACATTATTCACATCCAGCAACAGCCATGGCGGCTCTTTACTAATGATACTGCCTTTAAGATAACCAATCATGATAAATTTCCCTAGGCGCGACGGGTTCCGCGCGATAGTTTCTGCTGCATTTGCGCGCTATGCAAATGACAAATAGCACAGGCTAAAGCATCAGCTGCATCCGATTGCGGGGTTTTAGTCAAACCCAGCAGCACTCGCACCATGTGCTGCACTTGCGTTTTGGCCGCCCCACCCGTGCCGACCACCGCTTGTTTGATTTGTTTGGCGCTGTATTCCGTCACTGGCACACCTGCGACTACCGCAGCACAGACCGCGCTGCCGCGCGCATGGCCTAAAGTCAGGGCCGCTTTCGCATTGGTGGCCATAAACACCTGCTCAACTGCCACCACATCCGGCTTAGTTTCTTTAATCATGGCCGTCACAGCATGATGAATCGCGCCTAAGCGCTGTGATAACTCGCCATCGCCTAAACGTACGGTTTGGCTTTGAACACCAACTAAATCAGAGCCCTGTAATTCGACCACACCCAAACCTGTGATGCGCGAACCTGGATCGATACCAAGAACTCGCATACTAGAAGCTCAAGAGATGAAAGGGAGGCGCTTTGCATTGCAAAACCTTTAAAAATGCGCTTGAATAAATCCTAAGCACTTTCTGGAAAAGATGCATTGGTAAACACGTTTTGCACGTCGTCCAGCTCTTCTAATGCATCGATCAGGCGCTGTACTTTCTCAGCTTGCTCTGCATCAAGCTCTACATCCACCGAGGCACGCTGCACGATCTCGTCCATCTCCGGCTCAAAACCCGCTGCTTTTAAGCCATCAAGCACCATAAAATAATCACCAAAGGCAGTAATGACTTCGGTCATGCCGTCTTCAGTTTCGATATCTTCGGCGCCTGCTTCCAGCGCTGCTTCCATGATCGCATCCTCGTCTACATCTGAAAACACAATCGAACCTTGCTTGGTAAACATATAAGCCACTGAGCCATCAGTACCCAAATTGCCACCCGCTTTGGTGAAAGCATGGCGCACTTCCGCCACAGTACGGTTACGGTTGTCAGTAGCGCATTCAACCAGCACCGCCACGCCATCCGTGCCGTAACCTTCATACAACACTTCTTCAATCACTTGGCCATCGAGATCACCCGTGCCACGCGCAATCGCACGATCAATAGTGTCACGCGTCATATTGGCGCCTAATGCCTTATCCACCGCTGTTCGCAAACGCGGATTAGCATCGGCCTCACCGCCGCCCACACGCGCCGCCACTGTGATCTCACGGATCAGTTTGGTGAAAATTTTACCGCGTTTGGCATCTTGCGCCGCCTTGCGGTGCTTGATGTTTGCCCATTTGCTATGACCTGCCATGTTCTTACGCTATCTTATTGGATCAATTCTATTATAGTCTGTGTGCCGTATTGACACTGCGGTAAATTCTAGCCCCATTTCAGTCTTTTGGTTTGCGCAAACGCAAGCCCAATTCACGCAACTGCTTTTCGTCCACATCGTTCGGCGCTTCGGTGAGCAAGCATGAAGCCTTCTGAGTTTTTGGAAAAGCGATTACATCACGAATCGAATCCACTCCTGCCATCATTGCCACGACACGATCAAGCCCAAAGGCAATACCACCGTGCGGCGGGGCACCGTATTTAAGCGCTTCAAGCAAAAATCCAAACTTATTATTCGCTTCTTCTTCACCAATACCCAGCAAATCTAACACTTTTTGCTGCACATCAGTGCGGTGAATACGAATTGAGCCACCACCAATCTCCGAGCCATTCATCACTAAATCGTATGCACGCGAGAGAATCTCACCCGCTTTATCTGTGCTAAGCAACTCCACTTGATCTTCGTATGGTGCCGTAAAAGGATGGTGCAAAGATTGAAAACGCCCTGCGTCCTCATCCCACTCTATCAACGGGAAGTCCGTCACCCAAATGGGTGCCCAACCTTCGCGAACGAGCCCTAAATCGGCAGCCACTTTAGCGCGCAAAGCGCCCAAGGAATCATTCACCACTTTAGCGCTATCTGCACCAAAGAAAATCAAATCGCCTGTGGCTGCGCCCGTACGCTCAATAATGCCTGCGACGACATCATCAGGTAGAAATTTCAAAATTGGTGACTGTAAGCCATCGGCGCCGCCTGTTAAATCATTCACCTTAATATAGGCCAAACCTTTGGCGCCATAGATGGACACGAAATCGGTATAACCGTCGATCTCTTTACGACTTAAGCTAGCGCCGCCTGGCACCCGCATGGCCGCCACACGACCCTTTGGGTCTTTCGCCGGGCCAGAAAACACCTTGAACTCAACGGCTTGCATTAAGTCAGTGATCTCGCTTAATTCTAAATCAATGCGCATATCGGGTCGATCGGTGCCAAACCGTGTCATCGCCTCGCTATAAGTAATCGTCGGGAATTCCTTTGGCAAAGATTCACCCAACACCGAAGCAAATAGCTTTTTCACCATTTGCGTCATCATTTGCATCACATCGCTTTCGGTGACGAATGACATCTCGATATCCAGCTGGGTAAACTCAGGCTGGCGATCAGCACGTAAGTCTTCATCACGAAAACAGCGTGCGACTTGGTAATATTTCTCAAAGCCCGACACCATTAATAACTGCTTGAACAGCTGCGGTGACTGCGGCATAGCAAAAAACTGCCCCGCGTGGGTGCGGCTAGGTACCAAGTAATCACGCGCGCCTTCAGGAGTGGAGCGGGTCAAGATCGGCGTCTCAATCTCAACAAAGCCTTCGTCTTCTAAAAAGCGACGCATCGTCTTGGTGACCTCATGCCGTGTACGCAAAGTATGTTGCATAATCGGACGACGCAAATCCAAATAGCGGTGCTTAAGACGCACAGTCTCACTTATGTCTTTGTCTTCGTGTTGAAACGGTAGTGGCTCACAGGTGTTCAACACTTCAATCTCTTTAGTCAGCATCTCTACCATACCAGTAGGCATGTTCACATTGGTAGTGCCCTCGGGCCGCGTACGCACAAAGCCTGTCATCTTCAGTACATACTCATTACGCGCCGCATCAGCCAAGGCAAAAGGTTCGGGCGTATCAGGGTCAATCACCACTTGTAGCAACCCACTACGATCACGTAAATCAATAAAGATCACTCCGCCATGGTCGCGTCGATTTTGCACCCAACCCACTACCGTGACCTGCTGCTCAATCAATGACTCATTTACTTCACCGCAATGATGCGTCCGCATAACCAAAACCTCTTTACCTTTAAAAATTTATATATTAAACGCGTGCAGCTTACGCTGACGCTGTCTTTTTACTACCACCATTTTTGGCTTTATCACTCACCTTACTCTTAGTCGACGTACTGTCCTTTTTGTCAGTTTTTGTAACCTTATTATTATCCGTTTCACTGCTCGCTTTGGTCTCTGATTTCTTATTACTATCTTTAAAATCTGTCTCGTACCAGCCCGTGCCTGTCAGTTTAAACGCTGCCGCTGATATTTTTTTCTTTAAGCTTTCACTATTGCACTCTGGACAAAACACTAAAGGTGTATCTGAAAGCTTTTGAATCGCCTCAAGTTCATGACCACATTGGGTGCAAGCGTACTCGTAGATCGGCATAATGTAAATCCTGCTGTATTGTTTTATCGGCCCCAATGTAAGCAAAACAATTGGGCAACTCTGTGTCGACTTGTTTATGGATAGATTTTCGTTTTACATGAACAGCGAAAAACCTATAGGCCCCTTTGTCAAAATCGCGCGCATTATAAAGCAAAACAACGGCGCGCTTTAAGCCATTTAGCTCGATTTCTTATCCTGATATTGGCGATCGCGGGCATCACCTACCCAAGCAATGTCGTCACCTAAAGCATCTTGACGCTGCCCAAGTTTATCCACAAAGCGATGGCCAAACACCATACCTTCATTTACTTTGGCATTGCCGCCAAGGTAGGTGTGTTCAAAAATCTGACTTTGTCGCACGCTAGCACCACTTTTAAGCACACAGCCATGAGCAATCCACACAGGCCCAATCAACTCACAACCATCTTCGATACGAGTGTTTGACCCTACATAAATGGTGCCCTCAGTACGCACTTCATCCCAGTTTACGTCCACATTCAAGCCTACCCAAATATGCGGCAATATTTCACGCCCTGGCATTTTCACCGTTCGCATCTCACCGCGCATCAAGCGCTGATTGGTCAACCAATAATCGTGCAATTGGCCAATATCAATCCAAGTAAAAGGCAAATTAATTGCTTGAAACGGCAAGCCCATTTCTACGACTTTAGGCAGCAAATCACCACCAATGTCATAAGTTACACCACTTGGAATCATATCGATCACCTCAGGCTCAAAAAAATAAATACCTGTATTCACCTGCGTCGACTGGGCCTCTTCCAAGCTCGGCTTTTCTTGGAACG
>CALIFM010000170.1 GCA_938021685.1 uncultured Gammaproteobacteria bacterium
GGCTGTGCAAGGCTGTACTCAAACCCCAGTGGTACGCGCATTGCAAACCTTGCTGCCGGGTGTGCAGCTAGCTGGCAAAACAGGCACCACTAACGATTACCGCGATAGCTGGTTTGCTGGCTTCAGCGGCAATTATTTAGGCCTGGTCTGGGTGGGTAATGATGCTAATAAATCGACAGGGTTAACTGGCTCAAGTGGTGCCTTACGGGTGTGGGCCAAAGTGATGGCCGATTTAGATTTACAATCATTAAGCGACCAAATACCCAGTAACGTGCAGCAAGTACAAGTAGACGCTGCCAGCGGCGCATTGGCTGTGCAAGGCTGTACTCAAACCCCAGTGGTACGCGCGTTTGTCAAAGGCTATGCCCCACTGGGCAATAGCGCCTGCGGCCAAGGGGGTGTCGCTAGTTTGGGCGATATTGGTCGCGCTGAGCCGAATAACAACAGCAGCTCCAGCACGCCCAGTCTAAGTAGCTGGCTAGAGCGCTTATTTAAAAACAATAAGCAAGGAGGCGACAATCAGACTAAGCCTGATCAAGCCTCTAACAGCACGCAGCAAGGCAGTGAAAAGGCGGGTAAAGCGCAAAGCCAAAGCTCATCAAAACTGAAAAAAGTGACCATTAAACAAGAACAAAAAGAAAAGAAAAGGAAGGAGGCTCGTATTGAACAGCAGCAAGGCAGTGGCGCGCGCTAAGCTTGTTCTTCGAGTTTAATTTGCAACTCATTACTTAAAGTCGCTATCAGGCACCCGGTCGACTCCGGCGATGGATGCTACCTAAATTTGCATATTCACCCGCACCCAAGCGACAAAATGGATCTGTTTTCATGGCATCCACGGTCAAACGAAACGGCTCGGTTTGATGCTTCACAATGTCGTCGTGATAATAGATTTGGGTGATTTCCAAAAACACTAGGTTTTGGTTGTCATGGCCCATCAGTTGGTGGCTATGTAGCCGACAATCCATCGCAATCGGTGCACTACTGATCCGCGGCAGGGGGCATCCGTCAAAAGGCGTAGTTTTAAGGCCTAGCTTAGTCACTTCTGATTCACCATAATCTAAATCTTCAGCACTGCCATTCATTGCATCTAAATCAGCCATGCTGCCAATGTGTACTACGCAGTGTCCCTTTTTTAGGATGTTTGTGAGGCTGTCTTTGTAGCCACCTGTGCTTGGCTTGGCCCCCATCGACACCATCACCAATGGCGGATTAGAGCTGACCGCATTAAAGTAAGAAAATGGCGCCAAGTTCAACGATTGATCGTGACTCTCGCTCAGAATCCATGCAATCGGCCGTGGCAAAATGGTTTGCGTCATGGTGAAGTACACCTTCTGCGGGCTCAGATTGCTTAAGTCAATAATCATACGAGGGGTTTAGAGTTAATTTCTTAAAGTGCTTATTGAGTACGTTTAGGCCACCAAAAGCTCCAGCAAAGCTTTTTGCGCATGCAGACGATTCTCAGCCTCGTCCCACACCACGCTTTGCGGCCCTTCTAGGACTGACTCTGTTACTTCACTGCCACGATAGGCTGGCAGGCAATGCATAAACAAAGCTTGTTTATGAGCATTCGTCATCATCGCCTCGTCAACACAAAAGCCTGCGAAAGCTTGTTCACGCTCACGCTTTTCTTCTTCTTGGCCCATACTAGCCCACGTGTCGGTAACCACGCAATCAGTGTTTTTTGTAGCTTGCAATGGATCATTGCTCAGCTTGACCGCTTTGCCACAGGCTTTGACCAAAACTGCGTCAGGCTCATAGCCCTTGGGAGTGGCAATATGCAGAGTGAAATTTAAAAAACGAGCTGCATTCATCCACGAATGACACACATTGTTGCCATCACCCACCCATGCGATATTTTTCCCAGCAATATCACCGCGATGTTCAATAAAAGTTTGTAAATCGGCCAGAATCTGGCAAGGATGATAAGTATCGCATAAGGCATTGATCACTGGCACGCTGGCATACTGCGCCATGGTTTGTACACGCTCATGTGCTGTGGTACGCATTACAATCACATCCACCATACTGGATAACACGCGCGCGGTGTCTTTTAGCGGCTCGCCGCGGGTGATTTGTGAATCTCCCGGCGACATAAACATCGCCGTGCCGCCCAGCTGCGCCATACCAATTTCAAACGAAGTGCGAGTGCGGGTCGACGATTGCTCAAACACCATGGCCATGGTTTTGCCTTTGAGCAATGGCGTAAGGCGGCCTTTAGCGCGCGCCGCTTTAAGCTCACGCGCCCGCTCGACTAGAGCTAAAATCTCGTCAGGAGCGAGGTCAGCTAAGGATAAAAAATGACGTATTGCCATATTTGTACACACTCGTAAGTAGGCTCTAAACTAAACCCGAAACTAAAAAGGCACTCGATTAATCACGAGCGCCGTCGAGGAAGCATTTTATCCAACTCTACGCTTGAATTTCAAGCCTGCATTAATTAGGCTTCGCTAATCTTAATTCACAACACGATGCGCGCGCATGTCTGACGTAAAAAAAGCAGTGCTAGCCTATTCAGGCGGCTTGGATACTTCCATCATCTTAAAATGGTTGCAAGATGTATATGACTGCGAGGTGGTGACCTTTACCGCCGATGTCGGCCAAGGAGAAGAGCTAGAACCAGCGCGTAAAAAAGCGGAAGCCTTTGGCATTAAAGAAATCTACGTAGAAGACCTACGCGAGGAATTTGCCCGCGACTATGTGTTCCCGATGTTTCGAGCCAACACCGTCTACGAGGGCGAATATCTACTCGGCACCTCCATCGCACGGCCATTGATTGCTAAAACTTTGGTACAAATTGCTGAAAAAACTGGCGCAGATGCCATCTCGCACGGCGCCACTGGCAAGGGCAATGACCAAGTACGTTTTGAAATTGGCGCTTATGCTCTAAAGCCCGATGTGCGCGTGATTGCACCTTGGCGCGAGTGGGATTTGAACTCGCGTGAGAAGTTGCTGGCCTATGCCAAACAGCACGGCATTGAAATCACCAAGAAAAAAGACGGCGGCTCACCCTATTCCATGGACGCGAATGCGCTGCATATTTCTTATGAAGGCGGCGAGCTGGAAGATCCGTGGTGCGAACCCAACGAAGTAATGTGGGGCTGGACCACTTCGCCGATGGACGCACCCGACACGCCAGAAGAATTGACGTTAAGTTACACCCACGGCGACATTAGCGCCATTGATGGGCAGACAATGACCCCATTTACAGTGATGGACAAGCTGAATGCACTCGGTGCCAAACACGGTGTGGGCCGTGCTGACTTGGTGGAAAACCGTTTTGTAGGCATGAAATCACGCGGTTGCTATGAAACCCCAGCCGGCACTATCATGCTTAAAGCACACCGTGCGATTGAATCAATCACCCTTGATCGCGAAGTAGCGCATTTAAAAGACGAGCTGATGCCACGCTACGCCAAGCTGATTTATAACGGCTTTTGGTTTGCGCCTGAGCGTAAAATGATGCAGGCGATGATTGACGAATCACAAACCACAGTAAATGGCGAGGTGCGCATCAAACTTTATAAAGGCAATGTAATTGTCTGCGGTCGCCAATCAAAAGACTCGCTGTTTGACGAAAATATAGCCACCTTTGAGGAAGACGGCGGCGCCTATGACCAAGCCGATGCCGAAGGCTTTATCAAACTCAATGCACTGCGCCTGCGGCTGGCCGCGGGCAAGGGCCGCAATAACGACGTGGATAAACCGCGCCGCTAGGCTCTGAATAAAGCCGCTGATTAGGATAGCGGTGAATACTGTAAATTGAAATTGGCCTGCACCCAATGCCAAGGGCAGGTAAAATATAGGTCAACTTAACCGCGCCACTCTAACCCCATGCTGTTTTCCTTATGCAATCGGTCATCAGCAAACTAAGTCACGGCTTTACCAGCAAATTGTTTTTGCTGTGCACTGATATCCTTGGCTTGCTGCTGCTGTTTAGCTTGGTGTACTACCTACGCCTGGGGCAACCTTTATCGATCATCAATGGTCCAATCTGGGTGATCGTCTTAATCACTGTGATCACCTTATTTGCGTTTAATGTCTACCGCACAGAAGAGCCGATCACTCGGGCGCGCTTGCCTTTGCAAACCTTTTTAGCCGTGCCCATCGCCGGCGTTTTCACCACTTTATTTGTTTATGCTCTTGGCGTCAGCGCGTTCATGCCGCTGTTTGGCCGCGGCGTGCTGCCCGTGGCCTTTTTATTATTTAGCTTTTGGGCGGCCGGTTGGCGCTGGTTACTCACCTTTGCAAACCAGCGTTATCGCACACCCATCCAATGGTTGGTGCTGGTGGGTAGCGAATTATCTGTCGACATTCAAAAAGATATAGAACAGCGCGACGTCGACTTCATTGAAGTTGTTGATATTAATCAACAAAACTTGCACCTACCTTCCTTGCTCCAAGCCTCAGTTAATTCAGATGCCAGTCAATGCGAGACTCGCATCATTATCGCCAGCCAACATACCCTAAGCGACGACATCGCCCGCGCCATAATGAAACTGCGTTTTGAGGGCATCAAGGTGTTGTCTTTAAGTGATTTTTATGAAACCTATTGGTCGCGTGTACCGGTGCTGCATTTAAAAGACAACTGGTTTGCACAGACCGGTGGCTTTAGCCGCATTCATGATCGGGTGGGCTTACGGCTACAGCGGGTGACTGACATTGCCTTTTCGAGCTTTGGGTTGCTAGTGCTTTCCCCAGTTCTGCTATTATTTGCGCTGCTGATAAAATTTAGCTCTAAAGGCAATGCGCTGTATTCACAAACACGGGTGGGCTTGTACGGCAAACCATTCACCCTCTATAAGCTGCGCACCATGGTACAAGATGCCGAGAAAGATGGTCCAAAATGGGCCACTGAACACGACCCGCGCATCACCCCACTAGGGCGGTTTTTGCGTAGCTCACGTCTCGATGAAGTGCCACAATTATGGAATGTACTTAAAGGCGAAATGAGCCTTATTGGCCCACGGCCAGAACGCCCTCGCTTTGTAGAGAACTTAAAAGCCGATATCCCCTATTATGATTTACGCCACTTAGTGCCGCCGGGCATCACTGGTTGGGCGCAAGTCATGTACCCTTACGGTGCCTCAGTAGAAGACGCGCGCAAAAAACTAGAATACGATTTGTACTACATCAAAAACCACTCCCTGCAATTGGAGTTTGCTATTTTCGTGAAAACGGCCTTATTGATGCTGCGCCAAGGTGGTCGCTAAAAGCTGCTTACTGCTAACTAACCAGCTGCTGTTGCAGCGCTCTTTTCGCTATTGTTAGTTAAGCGTTCGTCCCACAAACTTTCAAGGTCGTAATATTCACGTGTTTGGCTGCGCATCACGTGCACCACCGCATCCACGTAATCAAGCAAAATCCACTCTAAGGTGTCCTCGCCTTCTGTGCCCAAGGGTAATACGCCTTGTTCGCTTAAGTGCAGCTGCACTTGTTTGGCCACCGCAGCCACATGGCGGCCCGAGCTGCCGCTGCAGATAATCATGGTGTCGGTGGTGTTGGTAAGCTTGCTGACATCCAACACTTGAATGTCGAGCGCCTTGGCATCTTGCAAGGCGGTGGTGATGTGTTCACTTAGTGAAGTGGACGTCATAGGCATATAGTTTGGATAAGCGTTTATCGTGCAACTAGTTTAATGCTAATTAGTGATAGCTCAAAGTTTTATTTCGGCCATAACTGCTTACTACCAGCGCCATACAACAAGCTTACTTTTGTAATAAAGTTGAAATATTTAGCGGGTATGGTAACGTACTTTGCTCAGTTATCCGGCCCGTGCTCTATGTTACCGTAGTGCCAAGCTGATAATTACTATAATTTAACTACTGATATGAGGATGTTATGAAGCACTATAAATCGCTGCTAGCCGCAGCAACTCTTTCTATGGCGCTGGGCGTTGCGCCAAGCGTACAGGCGGAGACCTTGCGTTTGCTTACTTGGGGCAGCTATGCGCCAGACAATGTGGTCAAGATGTTCGAGGAAAAATACCCTGACATTAAAGTTGAGGTAACCTTTTCCAACAACGAGGAGATGATC
The DNA here is from genome assembly GCA_938021685.1 of uncultured Gammaproteobacteria bacterium. Taxonomy (GTDB): domain Bacteria; phylum Pseudomonadota; class Gammaproteobacteria; order Arenicellales; family Poriferihabitantaceae; genus JAAELZ01. Next base: position 6,034 of record CALIFM010000170.1, read on the forward strand.
TCTAAGCTGCGCGCCACACGCGGTGCAGGTTTTGACTTGGCACAGCCAAGCCATGACCGCATTTTTGCCGCGCAAAAAGAATACAACATCTACAAACCACTGGACATCAGCAAAATTGACACCAGCAACTTTGCTCCCAATTTGCTGGATGGAGTAAAAGCCAACACCACGCTTGATGGTGAGCTGTACTCAGTGCCGCATCAGTGGGGCACATCAGGCTTGATGGCAGATAAAACCAAAGCGCCTGACTTCAAAGCTTGGGGCGATTTGTGCGACCCTAAATATAAAGGCAAGACCTCTATGCGCTTAAAGCGCACCATCTTGCTGGGCATGGCATTTGACATGGGTGAAGACCCTTTCGCTGCATATAGCGACTTAGATAAGTACCAAGGCTTGATGGACACCGTAGCCGACAAGCTGATTGCGTGCAAGGCCAATCTCAAAACTTACTGGAAGGCAGGTGATGATTTATCTGCTTTGATGCTATCAGGTGAAGTGGTGGCCTCCGAAACATGGGATTCAACTGCGTTTAAGTTATACGGCGAAAACCCAAATATCGTGTTTGTTCCGCCTAAAACAGGTGCGTTAGCATGGATCGACACCTTCACCATGCCAGCTAAAGGCAAGGCTGATGATGCTGCTTATAAGTGGATTAATTTCGTCATGTCACCTGAAATTGTGCCATTAATGTCTGCCAGCACCGGCGCGGTAAGTGCGCTGAATGACGGTATTGATTTGATGCCTGAAGACAAGAAAGCGGCTCTGTCCGCTGCATTCTCGGCAGAAGACCTGGCTAACCTTAAGTTCTTTGCCAACATCCCTCCTGGCATTGAAGACATTGAAGGCAAGGTGCTAGAGAAAATCAAGGCCGCTACTTCTGAGTAGAGCTTGATTGCACCAATGAAGGGGGCTTGTTGGCCCCCTTTTTTATCGCAATTTACTTGTTAAGCAGGTATTACAATGCAGCACGATTTAGAATGTGAACAACTGACCAAAACATTCGGTACGTTTACGGCCGTTGATCAAGTTTCACTGAACATAGAACAAGGCAAATTTTTTTCGATTCTCGGCCCTTCAGGCTGCGGCAAAACCACCTTGATGCGCATGATCGCAGGGTTTGAACAACCCGATAGCGGCGATATTCGCATCAAACAGCACTCTGTGCTGGAGCTACCGCCGAATAAGCGCAATGTCAAAATGGTGTTCCAACATTTGGCTTTGTTCCCGATGATGAACGTGGAGCAAAACATTGCTTACGGCTTGCGTTGTAGCGGCGTGGCCAAGGCTGACATCCCAGCTAAAGTGAAAACCGCACTGGACCGAGTTGGCTTGCCGGGTGCAGGCAGTAAACGCATCGGGCAGTTGTCGGGCGGGCAAAAACAACGCATCGCAATAGCACGCTGCATGGTGTTGGACCCAGACGTATTACTATTAGACGAACCGCTTGGCGCACTGGATTTAAAACTGCGTGAACACATGAAGGTAGAGCTGAAGCAATTGCAGGCACAATTTGGCACCACCTTTTTATACATTACCCACGATCAGTCCGAAGCCTTGGTGATGTCCGACCAAGTGGCCGTGATGAAAGACGGCCGCTTTGAGCAAGTCGGCACACCTGAGGAGTTGTACCACAGGCCACAAACCCCCTTTGTGGCGGGCTTTGTGGGAGATAGCAATCAATGGAGTGGCCGTATCCAAAAAGTAAGTAAGCAAGGCGTGGAAGCCTTAACCGATAATGGTCTGACCATCCATGCCCAAAATGCTGGCAACGAGCCTCTGCAAGTGGGCCAACGGATACGGGTATTTGTGCGCCCTGAAGCAATCTCAATTGCAACCTCATCGCAGTCTGGCCGTAAAGCGGCGCGTACCAACCAGCTGCGGGTGCGAGTGGACAGCAAGCTATTTAATGGCGCTAACAGCCGCCTGCTGACCCAAAGTGAGTCAGGACAAGCCGTTGAAGTAGACTTGCCACAGCGCGGCGACTTTGCGGCCTTAACGGCACAAGAACATGTTGACTTAAATTGGTCGGCCGCGCAAAGCCTTTGCTTTGCACACTCTGATGACGATAACGATGCTGAATAAAGCACATTTCCACCGTGTAGTCTAATGGCAAGTCATCAACAAAACGCTTCTAAGCGGGCCATGTGGTGGTTATTGACCCCTTTTTTATTGTGGCTTGGCTTGCTGATTGTGCTGCCGCATATTGGTATTTTGGTTTTGTCACTAAAAGAAAAAGTCGCCATTGGCGAGTATCAATACAGCTTTGCCAATTACATTGAATTTTTGAACGAACCGATTTACTGGAACACCTTGCTACGCACGGCGGTGATCTCGATTTTAGTCACTATTCTGGCCTTGCTAGTCGGGTTTCCAGTTGCGTATTACATTGCCAAGGTGGCCAATGCCCGCAGTAAGGCTGCACTATTTTTGCTTTGCTTGATTCCGCTGTGGGTAAGCGACTTGGTGCGCTCATTCGGTTGGATTGTATTGCTGCGCGAGACGGGCGTAATCTCCACTTCCTTGCAATGGCTAG
>CALIFM010000171.1 GCA_938021685.1 uncultured Gammaproteobacteria bacterium
AAGAACGAAGCCCACCAGCTAGCTGCATTAGGTTGCTGCTCGCTGCTGAGTCGCATCGCAGAAGCAGTGAACATCTTATACCCTAAATAAATCAGATAGGCGCCACCAATATAACGTACAGCAATAAAGGCGCCCCCCCAGTTTTCAGCCAATGCGGACAGACCAAAGCAAGCTAGCAGCAAATAAATAACGTCACTGATACACATACCCAGCGACATCGGAATGCAAGTGCGCACCCCCTCACTCATTGCCCGCGCAATTAAAGCAAACACCCCTGGACCAGGGGTGACTGCAAATATCATCACAATCACAAAAAAACTCAGCGCAGCGTAAGCACTCATATGACTCATCTAAATGAATTTACCAAACGTGAAAATACCCTAAGCGCTAACACCATGCAATCATTCAAATAGCTGTGAACATAAAAAAACAGCACTCATATTGAGTGCTGTTACCGTAGCTTAAGAGCTTGCTAGCCTAGGAGACTAGCTTCAAGCTTTAGGCATATAGCGAAGGCGCGCCCAATTTCTCATGAATTTGGTTGCTGACCTGTTGGCTTATACCTAAACCGTTAGCCAACTGATGCAAGTATTGCGCTTCTTTGTTGGTGTCTAGATCAATCGCCATCAAGGACACAGCATATACCTGCTGTTGCATGCCGTTCGGAACCGAGGCTGCAAATTGCTTCACGTCCAAAGGTGCAGCAAACTCAGCGCGAACGAACGCGGCTTCTTCTTGAGAGATATCACCAAGCTTACCGATGATGTTGTCTTGCTCGGCTTTATCAACTGAACCATCGGATTTAGCTGCATTGATCATCGCACGAATCATCAGCTCCGCTTGACTCGAAGCTTCAGCATGGTTAGCACCTTCAGGCAAATGTTCACAAGACTGGCTTGATGTGTTCGGCGCCTGCTTATTTTGGCTTTGCGTGTATTGCGTAACCGCTGCACCTAACAGACCACCCAAACCACCGCCGCCCTGTTGTTGCTGGCCGCCGCCGAGTAAGCCTCCCAACAAACCACCTAAGTCGCCACCTTGTTGCTGTCGTTGCTGCTGTTGGCCACCTCCCAGCAAGCCACCCAAGATATCAGCCATACCGCCACCACCTTGCTGCTGCTGCGTAGCGCCGCCTAACAAGCCACCCAACACATCTCCAATGCCACCACCGCCTTGAGTACGCTGGTTGCCGCCTAAGGCCGCGCCCAACACATTGGTCAGCACGCTGCCACCAGAGCCTTTTGACAAAGCACCGTTGCCCAGCAAACTGCCTAAAACTTTAATTGTATCGATTGACATTTTAATTTCCTAAATGAGTTACGTATAAATACGGGATATGCGACAGTACTATTGGCTGCTTTGGCACTATTTGCCGAGCACAACTCAAAACCTGTCGTAACGGGGTGATTATACCATATAAAGCTGAACGAACGGCCTTGGTCGATAGCAAAAACGCAAGCATGACAATGATTTAATATTGATCACTACCCCCTTGAAGCCTAGCAATTAACCCTTAAACAAACCGCAATCACTGCATAAGGACGGTATATAATACATATCGATCTCAGATTTAACTAACCATGTCTACACCCAAGCCCACCGACATCATTTATCATCAAAAAAGTCGTATATTTGAAGTAACTTTTGATGAAGGCTCAACCTTTAAAATATCGGCCGAATTTCTGCGCGTGCATTCACCGTCTGCTGAGGTGCAAGGCCATGGCCCTAGTCAAGCTGTGTTACAACTAGACAAAGAAAATGTTAGCATTGAATCCATAGAACCCGTGGGCAATTATGCGGTGCAGTTTCGCTTTAGTGATGATCACAATACTGGCATTTACTCATGGGACACTCTGTATGACATGGGGCAAAAACAAGATGAATACTGGGCCAATTATTTAGAGCGCCTTAAAGAGGCTGGCCACGAACGCAAGGCCAATGCATAACATCCAGTCATTCAGGTATGCTTTAAACAACCATTAATCCCATTCTTTGGTGAGCAGCACAATGAGCACACAGCAAGGCAAAACGCATTTCGGCTATAAAACTGTTAATGAATCTGAAAAAGAAGGCTTAGTGGGTGACGTGTTCCGCTCAGTGGCCAGCAAGTACGACATCATGAACGACTTAATGTCGGCCGGCCAGCACCGAATATGGAAAGCTCTCACCGTTCGCCAAAGCGGCTTGCGTCCAGGCAATGAAGCACTAGATGTAGCTGCAGGCAGCGGCGACTTGTCACAAAAATTTGCCGACCAAGTAGGCCCAGAAGGCAAGGTGGTGATGACCGACATCAACCCCGCCATGCTGGAGCAAGGCAAAGCTAAAATGATCGACAAGGGCTATATCGGTAACATCGAATTTGCGATTGAAGATGCCGAAAAGCTCAGCTTTGACGACAACCGCTTTCATTGCGTGTGCATTTCATTTGGTTTACGCAATGTTACTCACATTGACAAAGCTTTAAAAGAAATGCACCGCGTGGCAAAGCCTGGCGGCCGCTTGCTAGTGCTAGAGTTTTCGCGGCCGACCAACCCAGTACTGCGCCAAGCCTATGAAACTTATTCATTCAATGTTATCCCAAAAATTGGTGAAGTGGTGGCGGGTGATCGTGAAAGCTATCAATATTTGGTAGAGTCCATTCGCAAGCATCCCAACCAAGAAGCTTTGAAAGGCATGATGTTGGACGCAGGTTTTGACGAAGTAAAAGTACAAAACATGCACGGTGGGATCGTGGCCTTACATATTGGCTATAAATATTAAGCTTCCGTATTGAGTCGGCTAACCAAGAGAACAACTTATGTCAGTGATTAATTTGATCGAACGCGCAGGCAACTTACTGTTATCGCTGGATCCAGAAACCGCCGAGCAGTTAAATGACTTCAAGGACA
>CALIFM010000172.1 GCA_938021685.1 uncultured Gammaproteobacteria bacterium
GGCGTTCAATCTGTACCCTGTCTTGGTGCGCCAAAGCCAGTTGCATAGCCACTTTACCTCCCATGCTATGTCCTAGCATACGGCAAGGGCCGATTTGCTGCTGTGAAATTAGCTGTGCCACGTCCTGCGCCATTGTTGGATAATCATGTTCATCATACCAAGGTGATTGCCCATGGTTACGCAAATCTACCGCTAAAACTTTGTGGCTGCGAGCAAACTGTTTGGCCATGCCTTGCCAGTTTGAATTAGAGCCAAACAAACCGTGTAGAATAAGTAATGTAGGCCGTTGAGATGTGCTCGTGTCTTGCGTGTATTCTTTGAAGTAAAGCATTGAATTATAAAAAGATTATTTCTTTTTAGGCATATAAAGATCAGTGATCGTGCCTTCGAACGCTTCTGCAGCAAAACCTAAGGTTTCTGATAAAGTAGGGTGCGGGTGGATGGTTAAGCCGATGTCTTGTGCGTCACTGCCCATCTCTATTGCTAAAGTAGCTTCTGCAATTAGATCACCTGCATTTGGGCCAACAATGCCGCAGCCGATAATACGTTCGCTTTCTTTGTCAAACAACACCTTGGTAATACCTTCATTGCGATTAAGGCTGAGCGAACGCCCACTGGCGGCCCAAGGAAATTTACCCACACCGTATTCAAGATTTTGTGCTTTGGCTTCAGTTTCAGTCACACCTACCCATGCCACCTCGGGGTCAGTATAGGCCACAGACGGAATCTTTCGGCCATCAAAGCCACTAGCTTGGCCTGCGACCACTTCTGCGGCCACCTTGCCTTCGTGCACGGCTTTATGGGCCAACATGGGCTGACCGACTAAATCACCGATAGCAAAGATATGAGGTACATTGGTGCGTTGTTGATCGTCTACTTCGATAAAGCCGCGCTCAGTCACGTTTACACCTGCTTCTTTAGCATTAACGATGCTGCCATTCGGGCTGCGACCCACGGCCACCAATACTTTATCGAACACAGCACTCTTGGGCGCTTTATCGCCTTCAAACGACACTTTAAGGCCGGATTTTTGTGCTGCAATGGCATTGACCTTAGTGCTGAGCCAAATGTTTTCATATTGCTTGGTAATGCGTCGTTGTAACGGGCGCACTAGATCAGGGTCAGCGCCAGCAATCAAATTGTCTTGCATTTCAACAATGCTGACTTGGCTGCCAAGGGCATGATATACCGTGGCCATTTCAAGACCAATGATGCCGCCGCCGATAATCAGCAGCTTCTTAGGGATATCATCTAGGGCTAAAGCACCAGTTGAGTCAATCAGGCGCGGATCATCGTGTGGGAAGCTAGGTATTTTAACGGGCGTCGAGCCGGCGGCAATGATTGCATGCTTAAACTGTAAACTTTGTGTTTTGCCTTGGTGTTCAATGTTTACACTGTGAGGGCCACTAAACTGGGCAAAGCCTTGTACTACCTTTACTTTGCGTTGTTTTGCAAGCTTGGCCAAACCGCCCGTCAAGCCGGTAACCACAGATTGTTTCCAATCTTTAAGTGCGGTTAGGTCAAGCTTAGGTTTACCAAAGCTTAGGCCGAAGGCTTGTGCATCGTGCGCTTCGTCAATCACCTTGGCGCTGTGCAGCAGTGCTTTAGACGGAATGCAGCCTACATTTAAACAAACGCCGCCTAGATCAGGGTAGCGTTCGATCAAAACGGTCTTAAGGCCTAAATCAGCAGCGCGAAAAGCGGCGGTATAGCCGCCTGGACCAGAACCAATAACAAGTACGTCGATGTCGGTGTCGGGTGCGTTGCTGCTTGTGCTTTCCGTGTTGGTAGATGAGCTGACTTTTTCAGTGCCTTCTTCAAAAGACTTGTCAGCGGGAGGGGAGGCTGCATCGTCTGCTTCGGTTGCGGGCTTTTGCTGCTTAGTGGCTTTTGTATCAGCAGCGCTCAGTACTGCAATGGCATCACCTTGCGCAATGGTGTCGCCTACTCTAGTTAAGATTTCCTGTACCACGCCTGCGTGGGAAGAGGGCACATCCATAGTAGCTTTATCGCTTTCTAAAGTGACTAGTGGCGTTTCAACCTCAACGGTGTCACCGACACTGACCAGTACCTCGATCACCGGGACAGCATCAAAATCGCCCAAATCAGGCACGGTAATAGTAATTGGATTAGACATAATTACAGTAGCAAGCGACGAACATCAACAAACAAGCTGACTAAGTAAGCCATAAAGCGGGCAGCCTCGGCACCATCTATGGCGCGGTGGTCGTATGATAAATCGAGCGGTAGCATCAAGCGTGGTTCAAATTCGGTTCCGTTCCATACGGGCTGCATTTTTGAGCGAGTGATACCTAAAATAGCCACTTCAGGTGCATTCACAATCGGCGTGAATGCTGTGCCGCCGATACCGCCTAAGCTAGAAATGCTCATGCAGCCGCCTTTCATTTCATGGCCTTTAAGTTTGCCTTCACGCGCACGCCCACTTAAGTCAGTTAGCGCTTCGCTAATTTCTTGGATAGATAACCGATCAACATCACGAATCACGGGCACCACCAAACCTTTTGGAGTGTCTACTGCAACACCGATGTTGAAATATTTTTTCAAAATATAACTGGTGCCATCGGGCGAGATAGAAGCATTAAAATGTGGAAATTTTTTCAAACTACCCACTACTGCCTTCATGATAAAAGACAGCAAAGTGATTCGAGTGCCTTTGTCGGCGTATTCCTTTTTTAAGGACTGGCGAAAAGCCTCGGTCTCCGTAATGTCGGCCTCGTCGTGATGCGTCACGTGCGGCACATTGAGCCAAGCACGGTGCAAGTGCGGCGCAGAGAGCTTTTGAATGCGTGAAAACGGCTCAATTTCGATTTCACCGAATTCACTAAAGTCAATTTCAGGCATCGCAGGTATGCCCATGCCGCCGCTTTCTTGGCCTGCATTAAGTTTGCTTAGTTGGAGGCTAATCCAAGTTTTGACATCGGTTTTTAAAATACGTCCTTTAGGGCCAGAACCACGCACTTGAGTTAAGTCGGCTCCCAGCAATCGTGCATAACGTCGGATGCTAGGGCTAGCATGCACGGTAGCGATGCCTGCTCGTTGCCCTGGGGGCGGGGCAACCGGTGGCGCTTTTTTATGGGCTTCACGAAATGCCTTTATGCGATTGGTTTCAGGTGCAGTGTCTGCTTTGTCGTCTATGATAGCTGCTGCTGGCGCAGCCTTGCTGCTTTTATCTTTGGCTTTATCCTCGGAAGGCGCTTCTTGTGCAATCTCCGCTGGCGCGGCGGCCTCATTTGTCTCGTTGGCTTCAGCAGGGCTCAGCACGGCAATTGCATCACCTTGCTTGACTTCATCGCCTTCTTTAACGCTGATGCTTTGGATAGTGCCAGCAACAGGTGAGGGCACATCCATAGTGGCTTTATCGCTTTCAAGAGTGATCAAGCTGTCTTCAGCTTGGACCTCATCGCCCACTTTCACCAATATTTCAATAACGGGTACGCCATCAAAATCGCCAATGTCTGGAACGCTAATGTTGATATCTTCGCTCATCGTGTGCCCCTATACCGTAATGGGGTTGGGTTTGTTGCCATCCAGCTTTCGCTGTTTGATTGCTTTGGCAATTTCTTTTTGGTCGATTAGCCCATCATCGGCTAAGGCCGTTAAACTGCTGATGACAATATGGTCAGCGTCGACCTCAAAAAATGCACGTAAGTTTTTACGTGTGTCGCTACGACCATAGCCATCAGTGCCGAGCACTTCATAGCGTGTTGGCACCCACTTGCGAACCTGATCACTGTATTGCTTCATGTAATCAGTTGCGGCAATTACAGGTCCCTTCGCCTTGGCCAAACATTCACTGACATAAGCTTGTTTGGCTTTTTTACCTGGGTTTAAACGGTTATAGCGGTCCACATCTTGACCATCGCGCGCTAGTTCATTGAAGCTCGTGACTGACCAAATATCGCTGCCAATACCGTACTGCTCTTGCAGTTGTTCGGCTGCTTCGATTACTTGATTCAGGATGGTGCCGCTGCCTAACATTTGCAGCGTTGCTTGGCCTTTTTTAGCTTTGATGCTGCGCAGCTTGTACATGCCTTTCAGAATGCCTTTTTCGGCGCCTTTAGGCATGGCAGGGTGCTGATAGTTTTCGTTCATGCAAGTGATGTAAAAATATACGCTTTCATCATCGCCATACATGCGTTGGATACCATTTTGTACGATCACGGCCATCTCATAAGCATAAGTAGGGTCGTAACTAACGCAGTTGGGCACGGTGCCTGCCAAGATTAAGCTATGTCCATCTTGGTGCTGCAGTCCTTCCCCATTTAAGGTGGTGCGTCCAGCGGTGCCGCCCATCAAAAAGCCGCGTGTGCGCAAGTCACCGGCGGCCCAGGCTAGATCGCCAATGCGCTGAAAGCCGAACATCGAATAAAAGATGTAAAACGGAATCATTGGCACGCCGTGATTGCTATAAGCCGTACCAGCGGCCATCCATGATGACATCGCACCTGCTTCGTTGATGCCTTCTTGCAGCACTTGGCCTTTTTTGTCTTCGCGGTAATACATCAATTGGTCAGAGTCTTCTGGTTCATACAGCTGTCCTTTAGGCGAGTAGATGCCCAGCTGACGAAACATGCCTTCCATGCCAAAAGTGCGTGATTCGTCAGGCACGATAGGCACGATGTATTGGCCTATCTCTTTGTCGCGCACTAAGGCGCCCATGATGCGCACAAATGCCATTGTGGTAGAAATTTCACGTTCACCTGTGCTTTCTAGCTGTGACTTGAAAAGTTCCAGTTTAGGAATGGCATACGAAGGCTTGCAACCGCGTTGTCGTGCCTGTGACTTGCCGCCTAATTCAGCACGGCGGCCTTTAATATATTGGCGTTCGTCCGAATCAGGTGCAGGGATATAGTATTTCGCTTCGGCCACCTCGTCATCGTCTAACGGAATGTTAAATCGATCACGAAATTCTAGTAATTCGTCTTCCGCCAGTTTCTTTTGCTGGTGAGTGATGTTCTGCCCTTCGCCGGCTTCACCCATGCCATAGCCCTTCACTGTTTTGGCTAAAATTACGGTAGGCTGGCCCTTGTGTTTGCTGGCATTGTGGTAAGCCGCGTAAATTTTATGCGGATCGTGGCCACCGCGATTAAGTCGCCAAATATCTTCATCACTCATGTTGGCAACCATCGCTTTAAGCTCGGGGTATTTACCAAAAAAATGTTCGCGGGTATAGGCGCCATCTTTAGCTTTAAAAGCTTGATATTCGCCATCAACGGCTTCTTCCATACGCTTTTGCAACAAGCCTTTGTGGTCTTTGGCTAGTAGTGGATCCCAGTATGATCCCCAGATCACTTTGATCACGTTCCAGCCTGCGCCGCGAAAGTCGCTTTCTAATTCTTGAATGATTTTACCATTGCCGCGCACAGGGCCATCAAGGCGCTGCAAATTGCAGTTAACTACAAAAATGAGGTTGTCGAGATTTTCACGGCCAGCCACTGATAATGCGCCTTTAGATTCAGGCTCGTCCATCTCGCCGTCGCCGCAAAAGCACCACACTTTGCGATCAGTTTGCGGCACCATTTCGCGGTTTTGCATGTACTTCATAAAACGCGCTTGGTAGATCGCTTGAATTGGGCCTAAGCCCATGGATACAGTTGGAAATTGCCAGAAGTCCGGCATCAACCAAGGATGTGGATAAGATGACAAGCCTTTGCCATCGACTTCTTGACGGAAATGGTCTGCTTGTTCTTCAGTAATGTCGCCTTCGACTAGGGCGCGGGCATATAAGCCTGGCGAGCAGTGGCCTTGTACAAATAGCATGTCGGCACGTTGATCATCAGTGTCACCACGCCAAAAGTGGTTAAAACCTACGTCATATAAGGTGGCGGCCGAGGCAAAACTGGCAATGTGTCCGCCCAGTTCCGAGGCTTTGCGATTGGCTTTAACGACCATGACCAAGGCATTCCAGCGAATTAAGGCACGGATGCGATGTTCTAAGGCTGCATCGCCAGGTGAGGGTTGCTCGGCATGGGTAGGAATAGTGTTGATGTAGGCGGTATTCGCCTCATAAGGAATGTGCGCACCCGAGCGTCGTGCTTTATCAATTAACGTCTCAATTATAAAGTGGGCGCGTTCATGACCTTGTGATTCGACTACGGCCACTAAGGCATCAAGCCATTCTTGGGTTTCGATTGGGTCAGAATCAGTTGGCCCCAGCGGGGCATCATTATTATCAGTGTTTGCAGGAAGCTGTGACATAAATTTAAATTTGCTTAGCAACGGGTTAAATGACTCATAGAACTAATTTTACACGGTATAGGCCCATTTTGTTTTGGCGTTTTATCATTTTCTTGTTGTAGACAAGCTTGTTGCGAGTGCTAGTGTGTGTTATGCCTTCTACTATGTTCATTTTGATTGATTTATATGCTGGATTAAATTGGCTTAATTCTTTACTATGCTTAGAGTTACTGATGTAGTCATAATAATCATAATTATTTATATTA
>CALIFM010000173.1 GCA_938021685.1 uncultured Gammaproteobacteria bacterium
GCGCTCTCCTATGGCCTTAGATATTTATATATGGTTAACCTATCGGATGAGTTACTTGGATAAAAAAGTAGCTATCTCATGGGAACAGTTGCAACTACAAATAGGCGCAGGGTATGGTTCTGATGATACGGGTAAAAAAAACTTTCAGCGTGCATTCTCGAAACATCTATCAGCCGTACTAACCGTGTACCCTGAGGCAAATGTACACTTAGTTAGGGGAAGGGTTGTACTTAAGCCAAGTCCGACACATATATCAAAGCTGTAATGATTATCCCCAAATGTCTGTAGACAAATAAAGTTATCCACGCATAAAAGGTACACCCAAAAAGTCAAATTCACGCATAAAAGGTACACCTATCTAGTTTTATTCACGCATAAAAGGTACACCATCCTATAGTTAAATACCTATAGTAAAAGTCCTGTAGTTAGTAAGCTATATTCTGTGCATAAATCAAATAAAAATATAAAAAGCGCCTAAAGGCGCACCTAACCCTTCAGTCGTACACTTCACTACGTTGCGTTTTCTCCTTGCGCCCTGCTACGCTACGCTTGCAGCCTAACAATCAAGTTGATGAAATCGCTCTGCGATATATAATTACTTATTAGGTTGCTGATAAGTTTGTAAACGGCTAGCCGTTTAAAGCGCCTTAAATGCTCTGTAAGCCTCTGGTAGGCTATTCGCTTCGCTCAAGTTGTCCAAAGTGAAAAAGGTTTGAAATGGCTCTGAGACGCTCTACGATGACCTATGCTTAGTTCTTAAAAGTAATCCAATCAATAACGGTGTTTGTTGGTTTGGGTCGGTTCTCTCTGTCTCCCAAGCGCGTTTCATTTCTTTGTTTCTCGAGAATTGAAATGATGCGCTTGAAATAGTCTATTTGTGCTGTTCTAGTCGCCATTTCGCAGTAGCTATCACCGTCGAACGTTTTGAATGTGATCCTATTTGCTTCTTGAATCGACATTGTTTCGATGGTTTCAAATCTTTTAGTTCGTATATCGTATTCTCTCAGCTTGTGTACTTTGTACACATAGATCACAACCCTTTTAATTTCATCTTCGCAAACATCGTCTCTTAACGATGAATACTCGTCAATGAATGGCTTGCTGAACCAAAGGCCAGTAATCATTGCTAAGACGGTAAAGGACATAGCTATTTTGGCTATTGTTCGTCTTGTCGCTTGCTTGTGCTGACGCTCTTCTATCCGTTTTTCATTTTCTATTTGGGCGCGGTTTTTTTGTTCAATTTCCGCCTCGTACGCCTGCCTTTCGAGTTTCTCAGCTTCAGCTAAGTCGGCCTGTTCTTGCTGCGCTTGTTTGATGGCAGCTTGTTCTTCTTCTGCAAGAAGTGTAGCCCTTGCTTGGTATTCTGCTCGTCTTTCAACCGATCTATCGGTTTCGCTAAACTCCCCGTTATCTTCAAGGGTGTATACCTGATGCGGGTTTCTAGGCTTAACATTGTCGATTATTTTGTTTAAAGCCCGCGCCACGCTTGGCGGCCCCATCCAAAGCGACGTTATTTGATTTACATCGTAGATTTCTAATAAGGGCGGGTATCTGTCTGACTTTTTAATATTCAGCTCGATCTCAATAGGAATGCCGTTTATAAATAGATCGGGCATTTTGCCGCCAACCTTTTGGTTGTTATGTTTCTTTCTGCCACCGATTGTGGTTGCCGTGGTGGCGGTGTTGCCTAACTTTTTAGCATTGGCGGCCACACGCTGAATCATCATTTCATGCTGCATGATGAGTTTGTTGAAGTGGCTAATACTCCAACCCGTCAGTCCTTCGTCATTGTCGGCTTCTCGTGCTACCTGCCGGCCCAGTTTTGTAATCCCGTAAAGATTAAATGGGCGCCCAGCCTTTTTTTGGGGAGAGTGCTTTTTGAGTAGTTTATGGTCGGCTAATTTGTCTAATCGGTTGTTCGCTCCATCGATGGAATAGCCCGATATAAGGGCGGCATTCTTAACTGTGATGTAGCCAACGAAGTTATCAACGACCCACAGTATCAAGTCATTGAATGCTTTTAAAGAAGCTTCTTGGTCTGCTTTATTTGGGGTTATGCCGTCTGATTTCATGCGCTGTTATGTGCCGATTGACCGTCGGATACACCGCCGGAGTGGGTCTGCTCATTTAAACACTGGGATCAGGTGCTGTCAAAATCGGTAATATGGCTTATCTAATCGGCTAGGGCCTTATAGATAAAGGGCTGAGCCCTCTTTATGGCTTATTTCGCTGGACGCTCAAACACCCTAAATTCACCCGCAATCGCAGGGATTTCATCCCTGACTAAAGCGGTTTTACCGCATGTTTTCACGCGGGGCTAGAAAAGCATGGGCACTCCCACTTTAGTCAGGGCTAGGCCCCGACGATTGCAGGGTTTCACCCTCTTGCTTAACAACAACCGAGCTGCACCCGCTGGGGCGGGCGGCTGGCGCTCTTGATTAGCTGGGGCTAATCATTGCTGTTACGCAATTCACCAGTAGATTAATTAAGCATTAGGCCTGTGGTTGCTTAATTAACGACTCAGCAGGAATGCCTAAGTGTTCATGTAGTTTCCATATCATGGAAAGCGTTAGTGATCGCTTGCCGTTAAGTATTTCGTAGACTCGGTTGCTGCGGCCTATCATTGGTTCGAGGTCTTTTACCGTTAGGCTTTTTCTTTCCATCTCAAACTTAATTGCAGTGATAGGGTCTGGTAAATCGAGCGGGAAGTGTTTTGCTTCGTAGGCTTCAATAAGCGTTGCCATCACATCTAGCTTCTCGCCGCTTGGCGTATCAAGTTCAGCACCCATTAGTTCTTCAATTTCGCGCAGGGCAAGGCGATAATCGTCATCGTTTTTGATAGGCTTAATGTTCATGTTGTATTTTTATCAAATGGTTTGAACGTCTATTCTGTCGTATTGAGCATGAGTGCCAATAAATCGAATATAGATAATGCGGTAAGCATAATTAATCCAAACGACTAAGCGGTATTTGTTGCCAGCAATGTTAAACACGGCTCGTCCATCCTTGAGGATACTGGCGCTTCTAAACTCTGCTTTAACTTGCGCTGGATTGTCCCAATCAGCTTGAAGAGCAATGCGATACCAAGCCAGTGTTTGGTCTTTGGCATCGTTGTATTTGGGATTGCTTTCCCAAAATGCTTTGAGCGTTGATAGGGCTATAATTCTCATGCCTTAACTATAGTCCCAAAAAGGGACTATATCAAGTGCTTGCCTGCCTATAATTCCCTGCTGTGTCGATGCGCATAACAGGGCTTATGTGAATCTAATGCGGATTCTAGGAAGCATCAAATTTTAAGCGTATAGTAGACGTTCAATATAGTAAGAAAATGATCATTAAATTATGTATAAAACAGAAGGTGACGCAAAAATATGTGATGGAATGTGCTTCGATCAAGAAGCGGTTTTAAGGGAAATATTCACGCTTTGGGGGGCGTGGGTTTCAACAGGCGATCCCAT
>CALIFM010000174.1 GCA_938021685.1 uncultured Gammaproteobacteria bacterium
CTTAATTGCCTATACAAATGCGACTGTTAATTTTAAAATGGGTTTTAGCTGAAGTCCTGTGTCATTATGAATTTACAGAAATTAAAAGAAGCCGAAGCCGAGTTTTTAAGACGTTACCCCGGTGGCTTTGAAAACCCAGAAATGGTGGAGATTGGTAAGAAGCACCGCGTGCCCAAAATGTCAGAGTTTGCGCATGAGAGCTTTGCACCTGAAAAGTTTCATAATGTAGACCAAACCTTAGCAGCGATGGTCAGTGCGGTTTCGCGTTCGTCGATGGTGTCGATGTTTGAAAAGCCGCGCTTTAAGGACTTTGTGAAAGTGTTAGATGATACTGAAAAAGAGGCGCTGACTAGCGCCTTATATGAGCAACTGCATGGTGACCAGCAACGTGGTTTTGAACTGATGGTAGGGATGTTGCAAAGCAATAAAGTTGCCAAATGGACTTTGATGACGATTATCCCGTTTTACTACAAGCCAAAGGATGAAGTGTTTGTAAAGCCGATGACAACTAAAGGCGTAATTAAAACTTTGGATTTGGATTTGGCCTATAAACCCTTGCCGTCATGGGATTTCTATCGGCGTTACCGTGACATCATTGGTGAATTAAAAGATAAGGTAGATCCCAGTTTAACGATTAGCAATGCAGCGTTTACGGGTTTTATGATGATGAGTATGTAGCACATGAGTGCGTAAAGCACTGTTGGCATAACTTATATTAGGAGTTCAGTTTTGCTTCATCCGGCTTTGGTATAGTGCAGACAATGTGCGTTTTTAGCAACTACTACTTCCGTTATACCGATGAAAGCTTCTGCTATTAGTCTTCTTTTTCTCACCAGCTTACTAGGCGCCTGCGCTACGACCAAACCAGCCGTTCAGCCCGTCCCCGATGGGCCGACCATAGAACAAGCTAAAGCCCAACAAGCAGCCAATGTGAGCGTACGTTGGGGCGGTGAGGTGGTTAAAGTGAATAACTTTAGCGACCATACAATGGTTGAAGTGATTGGCCGCGACCTTAACAAATCGGGTGTGCCGCTAAAGAGTGACCATAGTGATGGCCGCTTTATGGCGCGTATTAATAGCTTTATTGATCCTGAAAACATCAAGCCTGGCCGTGAGATTACTGTGCGCGGCACTTTGAGTGAATGGCAATCTGGCAAGATTGGTGAGTACGATTATATTTATCCGGTGCTGGATGTAGAGGAACATAAAATTTGGCCAAAGCGTCGCGCTTATCGCTCGCATTACCGGCATGACCCATTTTGGGACCCTTGGTACCCCTCTGGCTATGGATCTTATTTTGGTCGTTACTACTGGCGAGACCACTATTGGCGAGACCACTATTGGCGAGACTATCACCGGCATGAACTATCAACTATGTAATGGCGAGCACACTATGCAGCTGCCATATAAAACGAAACCATGACTAAATTTATGAACAAGATTATGAATCTACAAACATTGCTTAAAACTGCATCGATTGTTTTGCTGGGTGCTTGGCTCAGTGCCTGCCAAACTACGGCGCGTTTAGACGTCGACAAGAGTGCCTCTACTGTTACGCCAAACGAAGCTACTCAGGCTGCACAAGGTGCAGAGTACTTATGGGGAGGTAAAATTTTGCAGGTAGAAAACCGCGGCGATAACACTGAGATCACGGTGCTGAGTTACCCTTTAAGCGGTAAAGAAAGCCCGCAGGCACGTAAGGAGTCCACAGGTCGTTTTGTAGCGGTATACCCGGGTTATTTAGAACCTGTTGATTATGCGCAGGGCAAATACATCACCGTGCTGGGTGCGTTTTCTGGTTATCGTGATGGCATGGTTGAGGGTGCAGATTACCGCTTCCCGCTTTTGAATGCTAGTAATGTGCAATTGCATCAGGTGCGTGATACACCGTTGCGCATTCCTTTTTCCATCGGCGTAGGTATTAGCTTATAAGCACCCAACTAAACGCTGACAGACACCCCGTATTCTAAAAAGCGCCTCTAAATATGGGGCGTTTTTTATTGCTTTTTTTAAGTGTAAGCGTGACTTATTTCCACTTAGGTTTAAAAGCGGTGGGCCGTGGATAGCGCGATTTAACGTCAAAATCGCTGAGCTCTAGGTGGCTGCGAGTGTATTGTTGGCTGGGGTCAGGGCGCGGATCGTAATCCCATGAAGTGTATTTTCCCATCCGCAAGGCTGCATACAAGGTGCGCCGTTTATGCTGTGAATGAATGACTTTCTCAGTCATTTTGTCAGTATTCCAGTGTGCTTTTACTTGCTTTCGAAATTCAGCAATGGTGGCTTGGTGCTTTGGATTAGCTGCTAAGTTTTGGAGTTCATCAGGGTCGTTTTCTAGATCAAACAACTGCTCGTCGTCGCTGGGGCAATGAATGTACTTAAGCGTGCCTTGGCGAATCATTAGCATGGGCGCTTTTGCGCCTTCAGCAAGATACTCACTGACGCAGCGATCGGAATCATTTTTATCATTGCCTTTGCATAAATCAAGCAGCGAGCGGCCACATAAAGGGTCGATAGGTTCAGGCTTAGGCGTTGTTTTATCGGCGGCGATATCGAGCAAAGTCGGCAACACGTCCACTTGCGCAACTGCTTGGCTGACGCGCCTTGCTTTAAAAGTGTTGGGTTGCCAAATAATCAGCGGAATGCGGTTTGACCACTCCAAGAAAGACATTTTGTACCATAGGCCACGCTCGCCCAGCATGTCGCCGTGATCGGCTACTAGCATCACAGTAGTATTTTGCGCCATTTCGCATTCTTCTAGGGTATCCATTAACTTGCCCACCCATTCGTCCACATAAGACACATTGGCATAGTAGGCACGCCGCGCGGTGCGGATCTCGTCATCACTTAAATCAACCGCATCCAGTGCGATCACTTTTTCTAGCCGAAGGCTGTGGGCATCGTTGTCTTTTGCAGCAGGGCGCGGGGCAGTGGGCAGGGCAATGTCGTCATCTTCATATAAATCCCAGTGCTTTTTGCGGCAGGCATAGGGGTCGTGGGGGTGAATAAAGCTGGCGACCAAGCACAGCGGGCGCTCATCAGTGCTGCGAGCATGGTCGTAAATGGCTTGCA
>CALIFM010000175.1 GCA_938021685.1 uncultured Gammaproteobacteria bacterium
AAGCAAATGAAGGCGAGCAAGACATCACCTTAATCACGCAAGGCTCTCCCAGCATTATTGTTCAAGATGGTATCGTTATAACAGCCGACCGCTTGAAAACAGCATTGGTAGAATCTAACTACAAAATTGTGTCACAAAATATTAAAAAGGGCACTTTTGTGGTCAGCGATTTAACCAAAAAAGCGGGCTTGTTCAGCACTGTCACACCGCGCAAACGATTGAGAATTCAGCTTCGCCCTTACGGTGAAGGCGAAAATAATCGCACCCAAATCACTATTTTATCGTTCAGGGGTAAAGAAGCTAGCAGCAAAAAAAGTTTGCCCGTGCTTTATCGTTTAGCTGAAGCGCTGCAAAAATAGCGCACTACCTGATTGCATTGTTATGTGCATTGACAATCACCGCAAAGATGGAAATACCTGAAGAAGATCGAGCCAAATTACAGAAGTTAGAGGAAGAGCTTTGGATAGCGAAAACCCGCTTTAATCGACACTATATGGAAGAAGTAATGGCAACAGACTTTTTCGAATTCGGGAGATCGGGGCGAATTCATAGCAGGGAAGATTGTCTTTCTGTTAATGGAACACATATTGATGCCGTAATTCCCCTGAAAAATTTAAATATCAGATTGTTAACTTATGAAGTAGCTCAAGTCACCTATGACAGCGCAGTCACTTACGACGGAATTGTTGAAAAGGGCCACAGGTCATCCATTTGGAGTAGAAGCGGCAAATCGTGGAAACTACGGTTCCATCAAGGTACTACTTTCAATGAGTAACGCACATAAAAAGTCAAATCAGCATACGTCAAAGCCGCCGTTCTGCTGTGATTTTTCTCCACTGCTTTCTAACGTTAATGCAACACCCCATGGCTTATTCGTCTAAGCGATAATCATGGGTCATGGCAGATATTGTTTTAAGCACTCTTAACGCGCGCTATATCCATAGCGCGTTTGGCCTACGCTATCTCAAGGCCAACCTGCAAGAATTTGAGCCGCACTGTGAGCTGCTGGAATTTACCATCGATCAGCGTCCCCTAGATATTGCTGAGCAAGTTTTATCGCACTCTCCACGCATTGTCGGCTTTGGTGTATATATCTGGAACACCCTGCAAACCGAGGCCACGGTTAAGCTACTGCGCACCTTAATGCCCGACCTTATTATTGTGCTGGGCGGCCCTGAAGTTAGTTATGAGTTAGAGCAGCAATCAATCCGCCATTCTGCGAGTTATGTGATTAACGGCGCAGGAGAGGCGGCATTCTATGCTTTATGCAAAGCCGCACTCAGTGGCCAAACGCCTGCGCCCTCTTACATGCAAACTCCCACCCCTTTGCGTGAGCTTACCTTGCCGTATCATCTATACAGCGATGATGATATCGAAAACCGCATCCTTTACGTTGAGGCTTCACGCGGCTGCCCCTTTAAGTGCGAGTTTTGTTTATCAGCCCTCGACAAAACCGCTAAGGCTTTTGATGTTGAACATTTCTTGAGCCACATGGATACACTGTTTAAGCGTGGAGCACGCAACTTTAAGTTTGTTGATCGCACTTTTAATTTAAGCACCAAGGTCAGTCTGCCAATCTTACAATTCTTTTTAGATCGCATGACAGATGATTTATTTGTGCACTTCGAAGTGATCCCCGATCGCTTGCCCGAAAGCCTAAAAAAACTAATCATCCAGTTTCCAGCAGGCTCATTGCAATTTGAAGTCGGTATCCAAACCTTTAACCCCACCGTGCAAAGCTTGATTAGCCGCAAACAAGACAACGACAAAACACGCGCCAACTTAACGTGGCTATGCCAAGACAGCCCCGCTTATATTCACACTGACTTGATTTTTGGCCTGCCTAGCGAAACCCTACAAAGCTGCGCGGCTAACTTTGATGAACTGGTAACCGTCCGGCCTGACGAAATTCAGCTCGGCATCTTAAAGCGCCTACGCGGCATGCCGATGGTGCGTTTAGAAAATAGCCATGAGCTGGTTTTTAGCCCCAACCCACCGTATGAAATCTTGAGCACCGCTGCTATCAATTTTGAGCAAATGCAACAGCTACGTCGCTTTGCACGCTATTGGGATTTAATCGGCAATGCAGGGCGCTTTAAACAGACCTTGCCGCTAGTATTATCTGCCACTCCATTTGAACGCTTTATGCAGCTCAGTGAATGGCTATACCGCACTACAGGGCAAACCCATAAAATTGGCCTAAAACGCTTGTTTGATTTATTGTTCACAGCCCTAACCGAGCATTTTGCCTGCCCACCAGAAGCAGCCCGCGCGGCCTTGGCAGAAGATTATGCCCACAGCGACATGAAAGGTTTACCGCAGTGCTTATTGCAACAAACTAGCCAGCATAGCGACAAAAAAAAGCGCGCTCAGAACAAACGTCAACGCACTCACCTTAGAGGCGCAGCCTCAACAGTCTGAAGGGTGGTTAACGCCATCGGACATGCCTACTTCCTCTAACTCATAAGGGTTCACTCCTTCTAAGCAGCCCACGTTAAAGCCATATCG
Source organism: uncultured Gammaproteobacteria bacterium (assembly GCA_938021685.1). Lineage (GTDB taxonomy): Bacteria > Pseudomonadota > Gammaproteobacteria > Arenicellales > Poriferihabitantaceae > JAAELZ01. The sequence continues at coordinate 2,509 of CALIFM010000175.1, forward strand.
GTTAGGGTTTAAGCGGCTTTGATGATGTGTATAAATACCGCAGTTAGAGCAAAAATAATGCTTAGCTACCTTGGTGTGAAACTGATAACAACTTAGGCTCTGCTTCCCTTTAATGATCCGCAAGCCATTTAACGGCACATAAGCCATGATGGCACTCCTACGACGGCAAAGCGAGCAATTGCAGCGCAGCGTATCGACTAAACCATCGGGCAAATCTAGTTCGAGTTGCACCTTGCCACAGTGACAAGATAGGCCATGTTTTAGTTTTATTTCCATCACTAAAGCTTAGGTAATAACCCAAGCCTTTGCAACGGCTTTTACAGCATAGGAACGACTACTGTAATTGACAGTATCAATCGTGGGGCGTTGTTTTCCTATGGCTCAAATCAATTGCTGAGCAAATTCCTGCCAGGCCTTGTCTAAGCGCTGCGGTGACACCTTAGCAGGCGAACCCACAGTTTGGGCAAATAAGGACAAACGATACACCTCCACTAACCAGCGATAAGCCTCTAGGGCTTCATTATCAGGGTGCGCTTCCCAGTGTTGCAAATAGCGCTGCCAATAAGGTTGTAGCTGCTGCATTTTTTGCTGATCACCCGCGGCATCAAATTGGCTACGCTCTATACGCACCGCCACTCCTTTGAAAAACTTAGGGTACCACGCCAAGCGATTGAACGGCACTTCGCTCAAAAAACCTTCATACACTAAATAATCTAGCTGCACTGTGATGTCTTCACAGATGGCGGACGTAAGCTGCGACTGTTTTTCATCAAGTAAGGCACGCAATTCATTAGCCTGAGTCAGTACGCGCTGCAGCAGCTCGCAATGCTGCTCAATTTGCTTGGGTAGCTGATCAGCAATCGCATCGGCGAGCTGCATAAAGCTTTGTGCATCACGAATAGAATGAGAAGCTACTTTGCTGCCTTCACCGATAAAACTTTGTATCAACAAAGCTTCAATAAAATCTTGCCGCAGTGGTTCTGCTGGGCCCACCGCAGCATAACGCAAAGCGATCGATTGCCAATATGGCAGCGGTTTTTTCATCAGCGTCTGCCCATATGGATGTGACAACAAAAACAAGCGCACTAAGCCATGCTGATGCGATTGGTGTGCCTGCTGCTCGTCATCAAACAACTGCACTCCGATAGTTTTTACTGTGTCCACCAAAGCTGGATAGGCCGTTGTAGCCACCCCCTTATGTTGCAGCGACACACTGGTCGGCAACGCAGGGAAGTCCCACTTGGTTTTACCTGACTGCACGATGCTGTGCTGTACTTCGGCCAATTGTTCACTGGCTTGTTCGCCATATTGCTGCTGCAAAGCATCAAGGTCACTGCCTACGTCCAAGGTGTCACCTTCCTCATCCACCACCTCTAGCTTTAACCTCAGGTTTTCGCTCACTGCTTGTGAGTCAAAATCTTGCGCTACAATTTGCACACCTGTGTGGGCAGATAAGGCAGTGGCCATTGCTTGCTCTAAAGGTTGTGGGTCTTTCTCGATCTTTGGCTGCACTTTTTGCACAGTGTCGGCCACCGGCACACACTGCTTACGTAAATGTTTAGGCAGGCTACGAATAAGTAACTCCAGCTTATCAGCCAAATAGCCCGGCACCACACGATCAAAATCAGCGCGGGTGAGCTGGTTAAGTAGTGGCAACGGTAATTTCGCTGTAATGCCGTCTGTGCTATCGCCCGGCTTGAATTGATAGCTTAGATCAATGCGATTGCCGCGGATATCAAGCGCATCGGGCAAGCGCGCTTGTAAATCTATGTCCAGCTCGCGCCGCATCACTGCTTGCTGGCTCATCAGAAGCTCCGCCGCCTGCGACTTATCCAGACTACGCAACCACTTGATCAAAGTCGGTTCGCTGCACACTTCGGGCGGCAGTTTAGCATGATAAAAAGCATATAAGGCATCCGGCGCTACTAGCACATCGTGGCGACGCAGCTTGTGCTCCATCTTAATCACATCGTCAATCACTTGCTGATTGTGCTGCAAAAAAGCCGGCGGACGCTGCATGTCGTTGCCAACTAAAGCATCACGAATAAACAACATGCGCGCTTCGGCAGGATTTATCTTGGCATACGGCACACGTCGCCCACTGTATATCGGCAAGCTCATCAGATAAGCGCGCTCAAAGGCCATCACTTGGCCGGCTTTGGCCTGCCATGTGGGTTCTGCATGCTCTTTGCGCAGTAAATGCGGAGCAAGTTCTTCCACCCAAAGAGGGTTAATTGGCGCGACCGTACGAGCATACAAACGCCCCGTCTCCACTAGCTCTGCTGCCATGATCCATTTGGGCGCGGCTTTATGTAACAAGGAGCCCGGAAAGATGGCGCATTGCTTGGCCAATGCTCCTTCATATTGACCTTTATCGGTCTTTAAAGCGATTTGATCAATCAAGCCAGTTAATAATGCTTTGTGAATGGCATCTTCTTGCTGCATTTTCTGGTTTTTAATAGCTTTAGGGCTGGCTGGCTTTACAGGCTTAATCTCTGCAGGCTTCTTGGGTTTAGCAAATTTAAGATCACTGTTCAGGCGACGCACTAAATCCCCCCATTCACGCATGCGCGGTACCGATAAATAATTGCGCTCGCACCAACGATTAAGCTGATTGCGTGACAAGGCCTGCTTTTGTTCTTGATACGTCTGCCAAAGGCTCAACAAGGCGATAAAATCCGAACCTTCGCCGCCCATTTCTCTATGGTGCTGGCGCGCTGCTTCGGTCTTTTCAAACGGCACCAAGCGCGGGTCAGCAATCTCCAGCGCGCTTGCAAGGATAATTATTTGTGGCAGGCAATCTTGCTCGTTCGCCGCTGCCCATAAAATGCGACCGATCCGCGGGTCGACCGGCATACGTGCCAACTGCTTGCCAATCACGCTGAGCTTGCCCTCTTTATCGATCGCACCTAAGTTTTGCAACTCTTGCTTGGCGGCATTAATTTGCCGCCGCTCGGGCGGGTCAATAAACGGAAACTTTGCCACATCACCCAGCTTGCGAGCCGACAAACTCAGCACCACCCCTGCCAAGCTGGTGCGCTTGATTTCAGGCGCCGTGTATTCGTTCATTTGACTGAATTCCTCTTCGCTGAACAAACGCACACACACACCGTTTTTAACACGACCGCAGCGACCCATGCGCTGATTCGCCGCTGCTTGCGAGATACGCTCAATCGGCAAAGCATTCACGCGGCGGCTGGGGTGATAATGACTAATACGGGCATAACCAGTGTCAACCACATAATCGATGTCAAGCAAGGTCAACGAAGTTTCCGCCACATTGGTAGACAAAATAATGCGGGTTCGAGAAGAAGCTTTAAATAACCTGGCCTGTTCCTTCGCAGGCAAGCGTGCATACAAAGGCAGCACCTCTACACCTTGCTTCAAGTGCTTGCCGAGAAAGTACATTGCTTCACGAATCTCGCGCTCGCCCGGCAAAAACACCAAGGCATTACCAACACGCTGCCTATATAAAGATTCTATCGCCTGTAAAATGCCTTGATTGGTCGCTTTATCCGAACGTTCTTTTTCATCTTCTGGTGGCTGGTAACGAACTTCAACCGGGTAAGTACGACCTGATACCGTAACGATAGGGGCATTGCTAAAATGTGCTGAAAACCGCTGCGTATCAATCGTCGCTGACGTAATTATTAGCTTTAAGTCTGGCCGCTTTTGCAGCAAGGTTTTAAGGTAGCCCAGCAGCACATCAATGTTAAGCGAGCGTTCGTGCGCCTCGTCCACAATGATGGTGTCGTACTGGTTTAAAAATCGATCGTGCTCTGACTCGGCCAGCAACATGCCATCGGTTAGCACCTTGATGTAATCTTGCTCGGAGCATTTTTCAGCAAAGCGCACTCGATAGCCCACTCCTTTACCTAGCTCACAGCCCAACTCCTGTGCCAAGCGATTAGCAATTGAATGAGTGGCAATGCGCCGCGGCTGCGTGTGGGCAATTTGCCCAAACACACCCTGCCCCGCCGCCAAGCATAGCTTCGGCAACTGCGTACTTTTACCCGAGCCGGTTTCACCGGCCACTACCAGCACTGAATGTTTTTTTATTAGCTCAGCCAGCTCATCACTACGCGCACTAATCGGTAAGGCCTCAGGATACATAACGGCTGGCACTGCACTGGCGCGCGCCTTTGCAACAGCTACTGATTTTGCTATTTTTTGGCTGACAGCAGCTTGATCGTTTGGCGCCTTCGCTCGAAAAACTGCTTGTTTTAAGCGATGCCGGTTCCTCACCATGCACTGCGACAATAAGGCAAGATGTTGTTTGCAAAACGCTGTTTGTCCAGCTTGCGCCTTGTCGTTCATCCCTGCTTAAATCCCTGTTCCAGTCCTGCCAGCTAATTAAGTTGAAGCACGATTTACGCGCTTCAACTTAAGCTGGAAACCTACAAATTATTCCACTAACTCTGCTTTGGTGATGACAATGTCCTCAGCTGGCACATCGCCGTGGCCACCCACGTTGCTGGTTTTAACACCAGCCATGGCGTCCACCACGTCCATGCCGTCGGTTACTTTACCGAACACCGCATAACCCCAACCGCGCGCATCTTTAGCAGTGTGGTTTAAGAAGTCGTTGTTGGTTAAGTTAATGAAAAACTGCGAAGTCGCCGAATGCGGGTCATTAGTGCGCGCCATTGCAATAGTGCCGCGATCGTTCTTCAAACCGTTATCTGCTTCGTTATCAATCGGCGCTCCGTTAGCACGCTCGTTCATGCCCGGCTCCATACCGCCACCTTGGGCCATAAAGCCTGGAATAATGCGGTGGAAAATGAGACCGTCATAATGGCCTGCGCTGACGTAATCAACAAAATTTTTAGTGGTGTTGGGCGCATTCGTTGCATCCAACTCTAAAACAATGTCGCCTTTGCTGGTACTTAATTTAACTTTGGGGTTCATGCTGTTCTCCGCGTAAATATGTGATGAAAATAAAATAAGAAATGCCATACCAATAGTAAGGCTAACAGTAACAAGTGATTTAAACGTTTTTATCATGGTTTAGCTATTAATGGATTTGGATAAATTAAAAATTTAGTTTTATTATTCAGACTCTACACGGATGCGCCGGATGCTTCGTGCCTTACCGCTGGCTTCGTCAACATCAATAAGCGCACCACACACTGCAGCAGGACCATTGGCTGGGTCAAAGCGGCCTCGCACCTTGGTGACATAGCCCTTAACTATAATATCTTTGTCGGTACCAATCACAGAATTATACGCACCAGTCATGCCCAAATCCGTGATAAATGCAGTGCCATCTGGCAACACACGTTCATCCGCGGTTTGTACATGCGTATGGGTACCCCACTGTGCAGAAATTTGTCCGTCCACATGCCAACCCATCGCACTTTTTTCACTAGTGGTTTCAGTATGAAAGTCCAATAATATAAGACCTTCTTGCAGAGACGTGCTTCGCAAAATTTCACTCATGCTAGCAAACGGGCAGTCTAATGAAGGGTGCATAAACGCTTGGCCCATCAAATTAATGACCGTCACCTGGGCCCCATTAGCGGCTGTCACTGTAACTATCCCGGTGCCAGCAGTGCCAGCAGGGTAGTTATGCGGTCGCAACAAAGTGGGTTCATCGTCGATGAAGTCAAACACTTCACGTTTACTAAAAATATGATTGCCTGACGTCATCACATCGATCGGCAAAGCCGCTAGCTCCTTATAGACACCACGTGTGAGACCCGAACCATTCGCTGCGTTCTCAACATTCACTACCGTGAAATCAACTTCGTGCTGCGCTTGTAGCTGGCTAAGGTGAGCCTTGAGGGCTTTACGCCCGGGTCTGGCAACCACATCGCCAATAGCTAAAATGTTCATTAAATTTCTACTCAGTTGATAAATTTACGCACTTCTTGGTCCGTCACGATACCATCAATCGGCACATCCCAGCTTTCAAAAGGTAATTGCTCAACCTTTTGAAAATGATGTGCCAAGCCAATCAATTTAGGCCGCCTATAAACGGGGTGACGTAAACTAAATGCCAAGGCCCGATCATAATAACCACCACCCATGCCCAAGCGATTTCCCTCATCATCATAAGCCACCAGCGGCATCAGCACGCAATCAAGTTGGTTGGCTTTTATTAATTCTTTACGTGCACATAATGGCTCGGGAATGCCAAATTTGTTCGGTGCAAATTGAGTGTGCGGCCAAACTTGGCCAAAGACCATCGGCCGATCATCCCAAGGCGACAATATCGGCAAATAGCACACCTTGCCCACCGCCCACGCCCAACGCAAAGCCAAAGATGGATCAATCTCGCCATCACTTTGTAAATAGAGACCCACCGTTTTAGCGCTACGAAAAACAGCCAGCGATTTTAAATTGGCCCGTAAGCAATAGGCCGCTTGCTTATGCTCGTCATTACTGACTGCACGGCGCTGTTTGCGCATGTGTTTGCGTAATTGGTTACGGTTCATTTAGGCCAAAGAAATGTAAAGTCAAAGAAAGCGCAAATGCACTACCCACCTATGCCGTGGTTCCTCCGTACCTTGAACCGGGAAGTTCAAGTGGGAGCGCCGGCTTCAGTTCGGGCTTTCCGCTGAGTTTAGTTGCCTAAAAACACGGACATGCTACACCCCTGTTGCAGTCCAGCCCCCGATAATGCATTTAGGTTCGAAGGGATTGGGATTCACTCACCAACATCGCAGGCAGTGCCCTTATAGTTTAGCAAAACTGCCGGCTAAGATAACGCTAAATACCAATGATTACCGCTCTTAAAGAGTCGCTGCAAACATCATAAACTTATGAATTTGTAGCATGACAACGTCAAATTTAATCCTATAATACAAACATGTTGCTAGATTCATTAAACCGCCCTTTACACGATTTGCGCATCTCGGTCACCGACCGCTGCAATTTTCGTTGCAATTATTGCATGCCCAAAGAAGTGTTTGGCCGTGGCTACTCTTTTCTGGGCCGTGATGAATTACTGAGTTTTGAAGAAATTGAAAAAATTGCTCGCGCCTTTGTAGGCCAAGGCGTGCAAAAGATTCGCCTAACCGGCGGCGAGCCACTCATTCGCAGTGATTTAGAAACGTTGGTACAAATGTTATCGGCGATTCCAGACCTTAAAGATTTAAGCCTAACTACCAACGCTTCATTGCTGACCCGCGAACGTGCACGCAGCTTACGTAGTGCCGGAGTGCAGCGCCTAAACATCAGTTTGGACGCGCTTGATGACCCCACTTTCACCCAACTTAATAGCGTTAATTTCCCAGTGGAAAAAGTGCTAACAGGCATCGACCATGCGGTGGCTGCAGGGTTTAAAAACATCAAAATCAACATGGTGGTGCAAAAAGGTATTAATGATCATGGTATCTTGCCAATGGCTGCACACTTTTTAGGCAGCGGGGTTGTCTTACGGTTTATCGAATACATGGACGTGGGTAACGCCAATGCTTGGCAACTGGATGAAGTCACGACTGCTCAAGAAATACTGGACACTTTGCAAAGTCAATACGTGGTTTCGCCCGTTGATCCAAACTACACCGGTGAGGTCGCCAAACGTTGGCATCTTAAGAGTGTGCAGCATGAAGCTTTAGAGGTTGGCATTATTTCATCGGTATCAGAGCCTTTTTGTCACGATTGTTCACGTGCACGACTGAGCGCAATTGGCGAAGTATATAACTGCCTGTTTGCTAGCAAAGGCCATGATTTACGAAAAGTGCTGCGTGAGCAAACAAATGAAGCCGTGCTTACAAAAGCTATTCAAGCAATCTGGTCAGCACGACAAGACCGTTACTCACAAGAGCGCAGCGGCCAGCAACCCAGCAGCCAAAAAGTGGAGATGTCCTATATTGGCGGTTGATCGATTGCTGCTTATATTTGTTCTACTGCCTTTACTTAAGGTTCTGCGTTAACCAGTTACAAGCCCATACCTAGCTTTGCGAAAAAAATGTATGCGCAAAAAGAGTTAATTTTTATCATCATAAACTATTGATTTTTATGATTTTAAAAATTAATTTAAAATTATCTTCATTTTTTTTGAACTAAAGAGTTAACCGATACTCCTAAGCTACAGCAACGGAAAGCATGATAGCTACGAACTGAAAATCGCGATTTTTAATTTTTTTAAACACATTACAAAAGGTAATTAACATGAAAAACTCAAAATCATTTAAAGCACTATTAGCCGCAGGTTTATTCGCTGCATTCGGTTCTGCTCAAGCAATGGAAATCTCTGCGGAAGAAGTGGATCTAAACAAAGACGGCAAGGTTACAGAAGCTGAAATCATCAACGTAATTAAGATGCATTTTATGTCGATGGACAAAGACGGCAACGAGTCAGTTAGCATGGCTGAATGGAAAGATCACGCCAAAAAATAACTGTTCTATAAGTTAGCGGCGGCAACCTAACGAAGGTAAGGTTGCCGCCTATTTTAATTTATATCAGAATCATCTAGCCTCACCCCTTCTTCAACTTTATCTCTTCGCTGTATCTAAACTGTAAAATATTTACAGTCATGGCTTAATTTAGTCTTTTTACTTGGCTATTTAATGCCACAATAAGCGCCCTAGACACCCCTTGCATTTATGTTGTTATGCAGCTACCTGAATTAGCCGCGATCGGCGCAGCCTTATGCTGGTCGGTTGCCAGCGTTTTCTCCATGGAGCCCAACCGCTACTTAGGCCCGCTGGCCTTTGTGCGCATCCGTATGACCATCGTCGTGGTCATCTTGCTTTTGGTGCTAGTGGTTCAAGGCACGTTTAATGATCAGCTGCTTAGCTTGCCTCCGCACAGCCTAGCCTTACTAGGCTCATCTGGTGTGGTGGGCATATGGATTGGCGATATTTTGTTATTTATCTGCATGGATCGCATTGGCCCACGACGCGCTGCAATTTTGTTTGCCACCAATGCCCCCATGCAAGTTTTTTTAGGCGTCTTCTTACTAGGTGAAACGTTAAGCCTGGGCGCATTTATTGGCTGTGTGTTGGTAGTTAGCGGCACCTACTTAGCCATTGTTTTTGGCAAACACGCCTCGCAAATCCACCAGTGGGAAGACATTAAAGGCCCATTGATTACCGCTGTTCTGCTGGGGTTAGGAGCAGCGCTGGGCCAAGCTATCGGCTCTTTAATTGCAAAGCCCGTTATGGAATCTGGAGCATCCGCTATTAGCGCAACAGCAGTTCGAGGTGCTGCCGCCGTGGCAATGATGTGGTTGAGTTTATTACTCGGTTCAATTTTACCGCTTGGTCAACAAAAAGCGCTTCAGCCTCTCAATACCCGCATCTTTGTACTCACCACGTTGAGCGGCGTGCTGGCAATGGCGATGGGAATGGGTCTGCTGCTTTATGCCTTAAAAAACGGTGACTTGGGCATGACCGCTATTTTATCATCAACCTCAACCACTCTGATGCTGCCTGTTTTATGGCTGATTACCAAAGAGCGCCCTGCTTTGTTTGCTTGGGTCGGAGCGCTACTAGCGGTGGCAGGCATTGCATCGATTCAGCTGGCTTAAAGTAGCCGCTACACTTTAAACCAAAGGGATTTCATCACTTGCAGTTGGCACTTTATAACCACGTTGCACTGCGGGCCGTGCGGCAATATCAAGATACCAACGCTTAATATTGGGATACGCGGTTAAGTCAATATGTTGCCATTCAAAACGCGAAACCCATGGCCATAATGCAATGTCGGCAATCGAATACTCGCCTGCGATGTAAAGCTTTGCTGCCAGTTGCTTATCAAGCACGCCATATAAACGTATGGTTTCTTCACCATAACGCTGCGCAGCGTAATCACTCACCTCTGGCTGAAAATGCAAAAAATGGTGCGCTTGGCCCAACATCGGGCCAAGGCCGCCCATTTGAAACATCAACCATTGCATCACCTGCCATTTGCCTGCGTCAGTAGGCATTAACTGGCCTGATTTTTCAGCTAAGTAAAGCAGTATAGCGCCAGACTCCATCAAGCTTTGGCCCGTTTCATGATCGACAATAGCAGGGATTTTATTGTTAGGGCTAATCTTTAAAAAAGCCTTATCAAATTGCTCATCCGCCATAATATTAATGGGCTTGACCGTGTAAGCCAGACCCACCTCTTCTAGCATAATGGATACCTTGCGTCCGTTGGGAGTACCCCACGTATAAAGATCGATCATTTTTGATTCAAGAAATTTTAATTGAAAATATGCACTTTAATGGCGTAAGCCGTAGCCGCGTTTGATCATCACCAAATTAACCACTGTCAAAATAATAATAAAACTAATGATGATTAAATAGGATAGCCAAAGTGAAATGTCTGAAATGCCTAAAAAGCCGTAACGAAAGGCATTAATCATGTATAAGATGGGGTTTAAATAGGACACAGCTTGCCAGAATTCGGGCAACAGCTTGATTGAATAAAACACTCCACCCAAATAGGTGAGAGGTGTAAGGATAAAAGTAGGCACAATCGAGATATCATCAAACTTACGCGCCAGCATACCATTAGTAAACCCGCCCAAGGAAAACAGCACCGAGGTTAAAATAATAACGCTGATCAGCACTGGATAATTGTAAATTTGTAATCGGCTAAAAAACAAAGACACTATGCTCACCACAATGCCTACCATGATACCACGCGCCACACCACCAGCCACATAGCCCACTATGATGATCCAATCTGAGGTTGGCGACACCAACAATTCTTCGATAGATTGTTGGAATTTAGCGCTAAAAAAAGATGAAGCCACATTCGCATAGGAATTGGTAATCACCGCCATCAAAATCAAACCCGGCACGATGAAATTCATGTAGCTAAAACCTTCCATTTCGCCAATGCGCGGGCCGATCAAGTCACCAAAAATAACGAAATACAAAGTGGTGGTGATCACCGGCGGTAAAATTGCCTGTTGCCAAATGCGCAGAAAACGTACCACTTCTTTAGTGGCCAAGGTTTTAAAAGCAATCCAATTTACACTTTTCATGCCTTGTCCTCCTCAGCTACTAAGCTTAGAAATAATTGCTCTAAACGATTAGCCTTGCTGCGCATACTGGTGACAGCAAGGTTGTTTTTAGTCAGCCAGGCAAAGACTTCATTCAATGATTCACCTTTGGGTATGTCCGCCTCAATGCTGCTGTTGCTAGCATTCAAACGCAGCGCTAGCTTTGATTTGGGCAGGACGCTGATTTCTTGGTCTAATTCCAGCACGTAAGTTTCGCTTTGCAAACCGCGCAGCAGCGCACGCATCGACGAGTGGTGCACCACCTTGCCTTGGTCAATAATCGCAATATTGCGACACAAATTTTCGGCCTCTTCAAGATAGTGTGTGGTAAGCACAATCGTCGTGCCCGCCTCATTAATTTCCTTTAAAAAAGCCCACATCGAACGGCGTATTTCAATGTCGACACCCGCAGTAGGCTCGTCTAAAATCAGAATTTTAGGGTGATGAATCAAGGCTCGTGCGATCATTAATCGCCGCTTTTGGCCCCCCGACAAAGTACGAGAAACAACAAATCGCTTTTCCCACAGGCCTAGTTTTTTTAAGTATTTT
>CALIFM010000176.1 GCA_938021685.1 uncultured Gammaproteobacteria bacterium
CATCAATCACTACCAAGCCAGAAGCAATCAAAGCCATACCGATTAACTGATCGGTTTCTAAACGTTCGCCCAGCACCATCACACCAAGCAAGATTGCACTAGCCGGCACCAGCAAAGTGACCAGTGATATATTAGTTGCACCACCGACTGATAAAATTCTAAAAAATAATAAATAGGCCAAAGCTGTACTAAACACGGCCAAAGCCAGCACCGAGCCGATAGTCGCCCAAGTCAAGGCCGCAATGACAGGCAAAGTATCAAACACGAGCACTAACGGCAGCATGCAAACAGTAGAAGTGGTTAATTGCCCAAACGCCGTTCTAACAAAGCCCATGTTCATGGCCTTAAAGCGTCGCCCGAATACTGAGGCAAATCCATACGACAACGCTGCACCCACGCAAGCCAGCATTGGTAACACAGGGCCGTGTGTTTCAAAACCACGCAACACACCGAGCATAATCGCAACGCCAGCAAGCCCTAAGGCAATACCAATCATGCTGGAAACTTTAATTTTCTCGTCTTGAGTTAAAAAATGTGCGACTAAAATGGTAAAAATGGGCGTGGTGGCATTCAGTATTGAAGCCAGTGAGCTTGCAATCTGGGTTTGCCCCCAAAACAGCAGAGAAAACGGGATGACGTTATTAATCAAGCCAAGTATCAAAAATGCTTGCCACACTTTCACTCCACGCGGCAACTTACGCCCAGTCAGCTTGATATAAATGAACAAAACCAACGCAGCGATGCCAACCCGTAACAACACCAAGGTATAAGGCCCAATCTGCGATAAAGCCACGGCAGAAAAGAAGAATGAACCGCCCCATAGAACAGATAATACCAGTAACATCAGCCATTCTACTGCGCCCATTTTAGGTGTGTCTGTCATACGGGTCTAGGCATCTAATTACATCAATAATGAAGCCGCTATAGTGACAGCTTCAAAGACTCGGCACAATCGGTTTCTGGCGGGATTTAATCAAACTATTTTAGCTTAATAAAAACTGAGCGAACTATATCGCCTAACTTCTTATAAGCTCAGCTCAGTAAAGTCCCTAACAGCCAAATCAGCCAAGTCTGGCCAAGAAAATTGACCAGATGGGTCAATGTGAATGGTTGCCACACCTGCGTTACGCCCAGCTTGCAGGTCAAAGCCATAATCACCCACCATCACAGCATCATCTGCACTAGATTGCCAACGATGCATTAGCTTAAGCACCCCATCAGCATTCGGTTTAGGCAGTGCAGCGTCACGGTCAAGAATATCTTGTTTTTCAAAGAAATCCAGCATGCCACAAACACGTAACGTATGTATTGCCATTGGCAAAGCATTACGCGTCAAGATTCCCATGCATGCCCCTCTGGCTTGCAATGCTTGCAAAAAAGACACAGAACCTGGCATAGGCTTAGCCTGCTTAGCATAGTACAGCTCCATCTCATCAAGGCGAGCCCAAAGCGGCGCAGCCTGTTTTTCAGGCAACGCATTCAGTGCTTCCAAAATCGGTGAGCCGCTAGCGATACCAAGTTCAGCGCGCATCGCATCAAAGTCATGCACACTTTGAGTTAGGGTGCCATCCATGTCGAACACCCAGTGCTGACGCTTTAGTACATTATACAAAGCGTTTGTTTTTTTAATAAATCTAGTGCTCGCCGCCAGCTTTAAAATTAAACACTGCGCCCTCTTTGATGCCTGATGGCCAACGACTCGTGATAGTTTTGATTTTGGTGTAAAAACGCACGCCTTCAGGGCCGTGAATGGCGTGATCACCAAATATAGAACGTTTCCAGCCGCCAAAGCTGTGGAAGGCCATCGGCACCGGAATCGGCACATTCACGCCCACCATACCAATCTGCACACGGTGGCTGAAATCACGTGCGGTATCGCCGTCACGGGTAAAGATTGCCGTGCCGTTGCCATACTCATGGTCATTAACCATTTTAAGTGCTGCTTCGTAGCTACCTGCGCGCACGATGGCGAGCACAGGACCAAAAATCTCATCGGTATAAATACTCATATCAGGTGTGACATGGTCAAAAATAGTCGCGCCCACAAAGCAGCCATCCTCGTGCCCAGGTACTTTTACGCCACGGCCATCAGCTACTAATGTAGCCCCCTCTTTCTCGCCTTTGTCGATATACGATTGCACCCTAGCTTGTGCTTCGGGTGTCACCAAAGGTCCCATTTCACTACTAGTATCGGTGTACGGCCCTACTTTAAGTGCCTGAGCCCGTGGTAATAACTTTTCAATGATTTTATCTGTGGTGGCGTCGTCTGTAGTCACCACCACCGAGATCGCCATACAGCGCTCACCTGCACTACCGTAGGCGGCACCAATCACTGCATCCACCACTTGGTCGATATCTGCGTCTGGCATCACTACCATGTGGTTTTTTGCGCCACATAGGGCTTGCACACGTTTACCGTTAGCTGTGCCGGTTTTGTAAATATATTCACCAATGGTGGTTGAACCCACAAAGCTTACGCCTTGCACCCGCGAGTCGGTTAACAAAGTATCCACCGCTTCTTTATCGCCATTCACCATATTCAGTACGCCTTTAGGCAAACCCGCTTCAGTCATCAACTCAGCTAAGCGCAACGATACTGATGGGTCTTTTTCCGATGGTTTCAGTACAAAAGTATTGCCGCAAGCAATCGCTACTGGGAACATCCACATCGGCACCATCGCTGGAAAGTTAAACGGC
>CALIFM010000177.1 GCA_938021685.1 uncultured Gammaproteobacteria bacterium
CGGCACTGACCTGTATTGCAACGCTTGGCGAGGAGACGGCGCCCCTCGCGGTGGCCTATTCGATCTTCACATGATCCGCCCCCGCCGACATTTCATCTCGCCCGCGCTCTGCCCCGCCTGACCAGCGGCCGTCACCGCCCGCGGACCGCTACAATCAAAGGAGCCGATCGAGTCAGTCGGGGCGTGGCGCAGTCTGGTAGCGCGCCTGCTTTGGGAGCAGGATGTCGGGAGTTCGAATCTCTCTGCCCCGACCAATTTTTTTAGGCTTGGTTTTGCTGTTTTTAAGTGATTAATTACAAGTAATGCCTAGCTTATTAAATGTGATAGGCGCCCGTAGCTCAACCGGATAGAGCAACGGCCTTTAAGCCTTAGAATGGCTCGCTTAAGCTTAATTAAGTTTAGGTTGAGTGCAATCTAACATTTAGGAGCCTTTTCGGGGAAACGAAACCCGTTAAGTGGAGAGCACTGTATCGGTGAAACCTTTGGGTAATCTGGCTTGGCCAGTGCGCCATGGCAATACCGAGGAAACCGCGAGGTTCCAAAGGGCGGGCGCAGTTTTTGTGCCTGCGGTAGGAACTGAATTGTCGGGATCCGTAGAGACTATACGTGCTCCACCTGAGACGGTGAAGATATAGTCCAGACCCCAAACAAGCCCGAGTTGATGAACATGGGATTGGCGGCGAAAGCCGTAGAGGGTAAGCTAAGCCGTAGGTTACAGGTTCGAGTCCTGTCGGGCGCGCCAATTATTGGCAAATGCCGGTGCTTTAGAGCATGGTAGGGTATCGGTGAAATGCATTATTATGCACTATGGTGAGCGTAGCTCAGTTGGTAGAGCCCCGGATTGTGATTCCGGTGGTCGTGGGTTCGAGCCCCATCGTTCACCCCATATGGGATGTTAGTCACCTACTACCAAGGTGATTAACGCAGCTTTCAAATATGAAAGTTGCAACAGTTTTGCGAGAGTGGCGGAATTGGTAGACGCGCTGGTTTTAGGTACCAGTAGGGTAACCTGTGAGAGTTCGAGTCTCTCCTTTCGCACCATTTTTCTGAATAGGGCCTTGCGCCCTATCTTTTCCTTTATAAATTTAACCCCTTATTTGATGATGGAAGTATCAGTTGAAAAGCAAGAAGGCATTGGTCGCAAGCTAACGATCACCGTTCCGGCTAAAGAGTTTGACCAGCACGTTGCCACTGAATTGAAAAAATTCAAAGGTACAGCAAAAATCCCGGGTTTTCGTAAGGGTAAAGTGCCTGCAAAAATATTGGAGCAGCAATTCGGAGGCCAAGCGGCGCGCAATGCGGTAGATGCGCTGATTAATGTGAACTACCCAAAAGCACTAGAAAAAGAAAAGCTAGTGCCAGCGAGCTTGCTCAACATCAACCCCACGCAGGTTGAAAAAGAAAAGCCGTTTATTTTTGAAGTAGATATCGAAGTGTACCCCGAAGTAACCAAGCCTAGCTTAGAAGGCGTAGAGCTGACCCAAGCAACTGTGGAAGTAACCAAAGCGGACATCGACAAAACTCTATTGTCGATTCAAGAGCGTCAGGTGACGTATGCAGCAGCGGATAAAAAAGCAGCAAAAGGCGATCAAGTGCTGGTTGATTTTTCAGGTACCATCGACGGCGAGTTGTTTGAAGGTGGCCAGATGCAAGACGCCGAGATTGTGTTAGGCGCAGGTCAATTTTTACCAGAATTTGAAAAGGGCGTGACCGGTGCTAAAAAAGGTGATACGCCAACAGCGATTGTTTCATTTCCAGATGATTATCAAGGCCAAGCCGTGGCAGGTAAAACCGCTGAATTTGCGATTACCGTCAAAGAAGTGCGCAAAGGCACCTTGCCAGAGCTAAGTGATGATTTTGCTTTAGCGATGGGCGTTGAAGGTGGTTTGAAAGGCATGCGTGAGGAAGTAGAGAAAGGCTTGCAGCGTGAGCTAGACCAAAAGATGCGTACTAAAGTGCGCACTGACGTGATGGATGCTTTGGCACAGGGCGAAGATTTTCCTTTGCCGCAAGCGATGGTACGAGAAGAAATTGATCGTTCGATGGAGCAAGTCACTAAGCAGCTTGAGCAACAAGGCATGGGCGCGAATGTTGAGCAATTCGTAAAACGCGAAAATTTTGAAGAAGAATCAAAAAAGCGCGTTAAGCTGGGTTTGATGGTACGCGAGATTATTGAAAGTGAAAAGATTGAGCTTGATGAAGATTTACTTAAAGAGCGCGTGACGCAAATGGCAGGCAGCTATGCGGATCCAGACGCCTATGCTCAGCACGTACTTAATGACGAGACGCAACGTAACCAAATGGCGGGCGTGGTGTTGGAAGAGCAGGTTGTGTCTAAATTGCTAGAAACTGCTAAAATCAAGAAGGTGAAGCAGTCTTACGAGGAATTCATGCATGCCGAACAACAATCTTAATAATCGCCCGAATTTAGGTGACCTAACATCAATGAACGGCTCTGAGCTGGCGCAGGAAATGGCCCAGTATCAGCCTGACCCGCAGGCTGCGGGTGGTTTGGTGCCGATGGTGGTTGAAACCACAGGCCGTGGTGAGCGCGCGTTTGATATTTACTCGCGCTTGCTTAAAGAGCGTGTGGTGTTTATCGTGGGCCAGGTGGAAGATCACATGGCTAACTTAGTGGTGGCTCAGTTATTATTCTTAGAATCAGAAAACCCTGAAAAGGATATTTCAGTTTATATCAACAGCCCAGGCGGTTCGGTAACAGCAGGGATGTCGATTTACGACACCATGCAGTTTATTCATTCGGACGTGAGCACAGCTTGCATCGGTCAGGCGGCCAGCATGGGCGCTTTGCTGTTGACAGCAGGTGCCAAGGGTAAACGCTTTTCATTGCCGCACTCGCGCATTATGATTCATCAACCTTTGGGTGGTTTTCAAGGCCAAGCGACTGACATTGATATTCATGCGAAAGAAATTTTGCGTATTCGTGCTGAGCTCAATCAAATCATGGCGAGCCATTCGGGCCAGCCGATTGAAACGATTGAACAAGACACCGAGCGCGATAATTTTATGAGCGCGGAAGAAGCGGTGGCTTATGGCTTGATTGACGATGTGCTAGAGAAGCGCGACGCCAAGAAAAAATAAGTAACCCTCTATGGGCTAAATTCACAGATAACACTGAACAAACCCTAACAAAAGAATAGGCGTGAGCGCTTGAAATTAACAGGCAAGCTGTCACATACTCTAGTTAACTAAGCTTCTTAGATAAAAATAACCAGTAGATGGCAAAAGATAAAGGGTCTGATAACGAAGACGACAAGCTGCTGTATTGTTCTTTCTGCGGCAAAAGCCAAAACGAGGTGCGCAAACTTATTGCGGGCCCATCGGTGTTTATTTGCGATGAGTGCGTTGACTTG
>CALIFM010000178.1 GCA_938021685.1 uncultured Gammaproteobacteria bacterium
GCCAAAAAAACACCCCGCAAGCTTTTGGCTTACGGGGTGTTTTAAACTAACACTTTAAAGCTGATGCTGTTAAACGTCAACTAATCATGCGATTGCTCTAGCCAGCAGGTACCGCATCCCAGCAAATTTCACAATAACCGGCAGGGCCATTATCAGCTTTAGCGCCGTCACTATTTGCTAAGCTTATACTTTCATCATCTTCCCCTAGATCGTTGCCTGCTCCAGTTACCAGGTGACCATCTTTATTTGCGCCTGCACCGCCCTCAGGTTCGCCGGAACCGCCACCAGTGTAGCCAGGCTTACCTTGCAATCCATCATAGGCCATAAGACGCGCTTTATTCGCTTTTCCTTCTCCTCCTGCACCACCTAGATGGCCATCTTGACCGTTTGCAAGGGCCGCATCACCGGGCAAGTGTTATACCTCACATCGATTGACTTAGAGTTGACCGCCAATGCGGCCTAGAGTGGCGGCTCAATTAATTGAGCAATCAGTTTGACGGATTACATTTCTGCGTTACGTCATTCGCCAAACTAAAAAGCCCCGCAATGTGCTTACGAGGCTTTGTATGTTGGCACTTTTTAGCGTTGTCTATCAGCTATTTATACAACCCTATATTGAATAAAATAGGCCGCCTTTTAAAATAATCGGCGGCCTTAAGGCTATTAATTAAGTGCCAATTAGCTTACCAAGTGATTGTAAGGGTACCGTCAAGGCCAGGCTGGCCGTTATTTCCTTCACTATTGGTATCACTTGTACCTGTTACAAAATGGGGGTCTACAGCGCCGCCAGCACCGCCATCTGGAGCACCAGAGCCATTGCCCATGTAACCAGGCTCGCCTGGCTCTCCATCTTGAGCGGAATATGGGGCGCCATCTTTTTCTCCAAGGCCTCCTGCGCCACCTTGATGGCCATCTTGTGCCATTGCAGCTTGGGCACCGCCAGTGTAGATTGCTTTATGAGGATTTATGTCATGATTTGTAGAGCCGTCGGGATTTGTAACAATCGCTTGATGAGTATGAAGTCCGTCTATAGTTGCAGAGGCTTGATCAGTATCATTGCTCCACTCATTGGTTGCAAATTTGACGCCGCCGCCGCCGCCGCCGCCAGCGCCGCCAGCTGCATCTGCGCCAAGGCTTGCAATACCTGTGTAACCACCGGCCTTGCCGCCTCCAGCTTTTAACGAAACTTCATAATCCCCATATCCGCCGCCTGCTCCGCCTTCACCAACTTCTACTGTTAGTACAGTACCGGGCGTAACAGAATATACTGTGGGTGCAAGAACCTGCCCCCTCGCACCTTCACCGCCATCGCCAGCTTGATCATGGTCGCCGGTGGCACCACCGCCGCCACCGCCACCGCCAGCACCTCTAGCCTCAACGGTGATCTCAGTCACACACTCAGGCACTGTAAATTCATGTGTGCCTGGCTCGGTAAAGGTTCTGCTACCTGGTGCCGGACCGTCTGCACAAGTTGCTCCTGTTAGTGCAGGGCCTTCTTGCTCTGGCTGTTCTTCAGCATTAGTTGCTTGTCCGTGAATAGGTAGGCTGACTGCTAGCACCACAGGTGCGCTCCATGCCGCGCCTTTTAATAATTTGCGGCGGCTTGATTCGGTCTGCTCTTCTTGAGCGGTGATTTCGTTGTCTTTAATCATTTTATCTCAGTTACTGTTATCAGAAGATGGTAGATAAAAAAATGGCGAGAATTAGCTATCAAAGCAAATAATGAATTAGTGATTTATTTGCGCACCAAATTTTGGCGCCATTATACATACGGCTTAACGCTTTTCAAGCAATATTGATAGATATAAGGGAGTTTTTTGTTGCCAAAAGGTTGATTTAGGCCGCTCTAGCTAAAAAATACAATAACTTACGCCATATTGTGATTAGAATACTTTATTGGTGATTAGATTTTTTAAAAGTAGTGGAGTTGACCTGTTTACCTTAAGTAGTGGTGTGCTAAGAATAGTACTAAACAAATGAGTTAGGCTATTGCACTGCTGAATTTCAGGCATGAAAGACCTCAAATTATTTATCAAATAACCCGATAAACACTAAGGAAGCTTGCTAGTGGCCTAGATAAGCGATCTGTCCTATGCATCACACAAACAATCATCCCATAGATAATGCACCGTTGTTGCTAGGTAATTAGGCCAATACAGTATTGAGCTATGCCAATTCAAATAAATATGGGACCCTCTAATCAAGCTGTGTGATTAAGTTAATCTAGAACAATTTATTAAATTTAATTTAAGCAAAAACCTTGCTGAGTTCCTTTGTAAATATTGTGATTTTTTTAGTCTAATAAAATGTATCTATATCCTTTAAAAAAAATACTGTTTGTGTTCTGAGGGCCTTTATATATGATTGGCCATATACGCAATTAGTAAAAAAATTTGCGTTTATCACTATTACAATAACTTGCGTCTGTGAGGTTGTTTCATTGCACTGCTTCGTAGGGGGAGAGTTTCTAATTAACGTTTTCAGATGGTTCAATTTAATCCAACTGACAGCAAACGCCTTTGGAGGCATTCAGTAAATGATTGTAAATAACCCATTTGCCGAGCTATCGGCGCTCGTACCGCCGTCCGTCATGCAGGGCTACGTAGTGCTGATGGTTCTATGCGTTGTGCTTGGCACTGTTCTTGATATGCTGCATAAGCAAAGCGCCAAATATTTTTTTGAGAACGCTAAGAAGGCACAAAA
This sequence comes from uncultured Gammaproteobacteria bacterium, assembly GCA_938021685.1. GTDB lineage: Bacteria > Pseudomonadota > Gammaproteobacteria > Arenicellales > Poriferihabitantaceae > JAAELZ01. Next base: position 2,704 of record CALIFM010000178.1, read on the forward strand.
AGCAGCTAAGCGTGAAGTAAGTGGCGGAGAAAAAGCCAGTCTTGCCTTAAAGACCGTCACTAATGAAGTGCTGACGTCATCAGAATTCAATAACCCTAAGCGCCGCCTGTCGCACTTGCTGACTATGTATGGTTTTATCTTGTTCGTGGTAACAAGTGCAGTGATGATTTTCAAATACCCCACAACAGATGCACCTGCTTTGATTGCTTTGCTTTGGCATATTGGTGCTGCAATGCTTGGTTTCGGTGGGCTGTGGTTTTGGTTCTTTATCCGTGTTGATGTGCTAGCCGAGGGTGTTAAATGGCATCATTTCAATGGCCGGGGCGACTTTTTTATTGTTAGCTTAATCGCCATGGCTGTTTTTGGTTTGCTATGGTCGTTTGCCCAGCAAATTAATTTTGCGCAGTGGCTGTTTTTTGTGCTGTTTATCGCTAGCACGACGATGCTATTTGGTTCGGTTTATTGGTCTAAGTTTGCGCATATGTTCTTCAAACCTGCCGCGGCTTATCAGAAAAAAATCACCATTGCAGATGGTTCAAGAGAGAATCTGCCAGAAGATTTTGACCTTTCAGACCCTGCTGTTCAAGCAAGGTTTCCTGATATTCCTGAATACATGGGCAAAAACCCACCCCCTATGGGGCTTGGGATTAGCCGCGAACCCCCAAGTCACTACTAAATGCAGTTGACTCTTTAAATAAGCCTGGAGAATACATAATGCCAACTTTTGTATACATGACCCGCTGTGATGGATGCGGTGCCTGCGTCGATATTTGTCCGTCAGATATCATGCATATTGATACTGTCACTCGGCGCGCCTATAACATTGAGCCGAATATGTGCTGGGAATGCTATTCTTGCGTTAAGGCTTGTCCGCATCAAGCTATCGATGTGCGTGGTTACGCAGACTTTGCGCCCTTAGGCCACTCGGTGCGAGTTAAGCGCGATGAGGAAAAGGGCGTGATTGCCTGGCGTATTAAGTTTCGCAATGGCGAAAAAGAAATGGATTTGTTAGCGCCAATCACAACCAAGCCATGGGGCAGTGCAACGCCGCAGTTACGAGAGGTTGAAGCTCCAACTGAAGAGCAGCGTAACAGTCAGCTTTTATTTAATGAGCCCAAATATATCCGTTTTGATGATGGCGATATCCATACGCTTGAGTCCAATGGTCTTGAAATGAAAATGGGAGTTTACTATTAATGAAATACGACACCATTATAGAAGATGATATCGACATCTTGGTCTGTGGTGCCGGTTTAGGCGGTACAGGTGCTGCTTTTGAGGCACGTTATTGGGGCCAAGATAAAAAGATTGTCATTGCTGAAAAAGCGAACATTGATCGCTCTGGTGCGGTGGCACAAGGCTTGTATGCGATCAACTGCTATATGGGCACGCGCTTTGGGGAGAACAACCCTGAAGACCATGTAAGGTATGCGCGGATTGATCTTATGGGCATGGTGCGCGAAGACTTGTTGTTTGACATGGCGCGGCACGTGGATTCAACGGTGCACCAATTCGAAGAGTGGGGCTTGCCATTGATGCGTGACCCTGAGACGGGCACCTATCAGCGAGAAGGGCGCTGGCAAATAATGATTCATGGTGAATCTTATAAGCCTATTGTTGCTGATGCAGCAAAGAAATCAGCGGATCAGGTTTTTAACCGTATCTGCGTAACCCATTTGTTGATGGATGACGCGAAAGAGAACCGCGTTGCCGGTGCAGTAGGCTTCAATGTGCGAACGGGCAACTATCATGTCTTTAAGTCTAAGACCGTGATTGTTGGTGCAGGTGGCGCGTCGAATATCTTTAAGCCACGTTCAGTGGGTGAAGGCGCTGGCCGTGTAT
>CALIFM010000179.1 GCA_938021685.1 uncultured Gammaproteobacteria bacterium
CCTAGTAGGGCGTCGTTATGGTGCGATAAATTAATCTCAAATTGCCCTGGAGAATTTTCGTTTACAAAAGTATCAGCTGGAATACTCAAAGCGGCTAGTGCTTGTTGAATCTCGATGATCAGTGTTTCGTATTGATGTAGCTCATCTAGATCATAAAGATTGGTGTCGGAGGTAAAGCGTTGTTTTTTAGGGATGTCGTTTTTGAGCGTCTGCTCAGGGAATAAATAAAATTCCATTTCTAGGGCAACAACTGGTGTTAATTGCAGCGCAGTGAATTTATTCAGCACTGATTTCAGTATATGCCGTGGATCACCGTAAAAAGGACTGCCATCATCACGTGTTAACCCAAGAAGTAGCTGCGCAGCTGGGCGTTGGTACCAGCTCAGTGGTTGTAATGATCGTGCCTCGGGTACTGCAATACCATCTTGGTCGCCTGCTGCCAGAACCAATCCTGAGTTGGCTGCACCTTCGCCCCAAATATCTCCGGCGTAAGCGCTAAATGGGAAGCGCAGTTGCTTTTTAAAGGCTTTAGCAATGGCGCTAGGTTTAGCCCACTTGCCGCGCGCGGCACCGCTGATATCCGGTAAAATAAGCTCGACTAATTCAGTGTCTGGGTGCAAGGCTAAAAACTGGTCGCTTAATTGCTTGGCTTTAGCAGCGCTTAATGGCTTTGACATGGTGCATTACAGTGATGAGTAGAGCGACTATACGCAGTATCGAGTTAAAGCTCAAACATCAATCCTACAAAAGGGAGAAGCATCAACTATTGCAATGGCTGCTGTGAGCGGCGTGCTAATCAGATTGGTTCCTTATAAATATAATTCAAGAGAAGCGTTATTGAGGTGGTTAAGAATGTTCTAGTGTAGAATCTAATTAATATAAATACGCCTAGCAATTCTTAAAGCTGGGCATAGCCTTAGTGAGTAGGTTCTTAATGAGCGACAAGATGAAAGACTGGCTGGCCAGTCATCGAGTGACTGAAGTAGAGTGTGTGATGCCCGACTTGGCAGGCGCTGCACGTGGCAAGATTATGCCAGCGACTAAGTTTAACAGCACAGCACCGATGCGGATGCCTGCGTCCATTTTCTTGCAGTCTATTACTGGTGAGTACCCTGATTTATACGACGAGCTTACTCCGCTAGACGAAGATATGTTGCTGATACCAGATGAAGCTACTATTCGTCTGGTACCCTGGGCGAAAGAGCCGACTGCGCAGGTGATCCACGATTGTGTTGATAAAAAGGGCAAGCCTATTGGCATGTCTCCGCGTCATGTGTTGCGTAAGGTGATTGCTTTGTATCATGATCAAGGCTGGAAGCCAGTAGTAGCACCTGAACTCGAGTTTTATTTGCTCAAACGCAACCCTAATCCCAATAAGCCGTTGGAAGCACCTAAAGGGCGCACGGGGCGTTTGGATAGCAACGGGCAGTCGTTCAGTATTGATGCAGTTAATGAGTTTGACCCGTGTTTTGATGATATGTACGACTTTTGCGAGGAGCAAAACTTAGAGATCGACACACTTATTCATGAGGAAGGGCGCGCGCAGATGGAAATCAACCTACTGCACGGCGATCCGCTAGAGCTGGCCGATCAAGCCTTCTTATTCAAACGCACAATTCGTGAAGCAGCGCTGCAGCACAATATGTATGCCACGTTTATGGCTAAGCCAATGGAGAGCCAGCCTGGTAGTGCAATGCACATTCATCAAAGTGTGGAAGACTTAGAAACAGGTGAAAATATTTTTTCTACCAAGCAAGGCAAGCCCAATGACTTGTTGCTGTCGCATATCGCTGGCTTGCAGAATTTTCAGCCGCATGCGATGGCTCTCGTGTCACCTTATGTTAATTCTTATCGCCGTATTGTGCGTGAGATGTCCGCGCCGATTAACTTTCATTGGGGCTTTGATAACCGCACCACAGGCTTTCGCGTGCCTGATAACGAACCTAAATCAATGCGGGTGGAGAACCGTATCGCATCTGCAGACGTTAACCCCTATATAGCCATCGCTGCTTCATTGGCTTGCGGTTATATTGGCATGATGCAAAAGCTTAAACCCACTAAACCCTTAAAGGGCAGTGCTTATAATGAACCATTTCAGTTGTCACGGCACTGGTATCGTTCCTTGCAACGCTTACACGATTCTAAAGAGCTGCGTGATGTATTGGGTGATACCTTTGTAGATGTATATGTGGCGGTTAAAGAGGTGGAGTTTGATGATTTCTTAAATGTGATTACGCCTTGGGAGCGTGAGCACCTTTTACTTAAAGTTTAGCTAAGAATAATTAGCAGGAGTAATAACGATGGCAACAGCACAACAAAGCGCAAGTAACGACTGGCAAGCTATTAATGGGCAGCACCACTTGCACCCATTTACAGATATTAAAGATATTAAGGAGAAAGGTGCGCTAATTATTGAATCGGCCAAAGGGGTGTATTTGACCGACAGCGACGGCGATGAAATTTTAGATGCGATGGCGGGCTTGTGGTGCGTCAATATGGGTTATGGTAACCCAGAACTTGCTCAAGTAGCGCAGCAGCAGATGAATCAGTTGCCTTATTACAATGCCTTTTTTAAAACAGCGCACCCGCCTGTAGCGAAATTGAGCAGCATGTTGGCGCAGCTAGCGCCTAAAAACCTAAATCATACCTTTTTCACTAGCTCAGGTTCAGAAGCCAACGATACCGTTATCAAACTTGCACGCAGGTACTGGGCGGTGCAAGGTAAGCCGCAGAAAAACGTAATTATTAGCCGCACTAATGCCTATCATGGCAGTACCATTGGCGCGGGTAGCTTAGGCGGCATGGCGCCTATGCATGAGCACGGTACAGTGATCCCGGATGTTGAACATATCAAGCAGCCTTACTGGTTTGAAGCGTGCTGTGAGTTGGGCAAGGGCATTACAGTTGAAGAAGTGGGCAAGCAGGCCACGCAGGCCCTTGTTGAGCGTATTGAGCTGCTAGGGGTTGATCGAGTAGCTGCGTTTATTGCTGAGCCTATTCAAGGTGCAGGTGGGGTGATTATTCCACCTGATAATTACTGGCCGGAGATTAAGCGCATTTGTGAGCATTATGGTATTTTGTTGATCGCCGACGAAGTTATTTGTGGCTTTGGACGTACAGGTCAGTGGTTTGGCTCTGATTATTATAATCTAGAGCCTGATTTTATGCCTATTGCTAAAGGCTTGTCATCGGGTTATCTGCCCATTGGCGGTGTGATGGTGTCAGATCGAGTGACCGAAGTGCTATTGGAGAAAGGCGGTGAGTTTAATCACGGTTATACCTACTCAGGTCATCCTGTGTGTGCAGCGGTGGCGGTAGCCAATATCGAATTGATGCAAAGAACTAATATTGTTGAAACGGTGAACGACAAAACTGCGCCGTATCTACAAAAAGCATGGGCGAAATTAGCCGAACACCCTTTGGTGGGTGAGGCGCGTGGTTTAGGCATGCTAGGTGCTTTAGAGTTGGTGCAAGATAAAGCGGCATTCAAACGGTTCGACTCGGACCAAGGTGTTGGCATGATTTGCCGTGACCACTGCATTAATGAGAAACTGATGATGCGGGCGGTGGGCGATATCATGATCATTTCACCGCCCTTGGTCATGCAAGAGTCAGATATTGATACTCTAGTTGAGCGCGCCCATAAAGCGCTTGATTTGACACAGAAAACCTTAGCCACTTAAGGCGGTAAAAGCTGTGAGCTATGCTGCACAGTATGAATCTGATAACTATCCAGATTCGTATTATTATTATACTAAAAATCAATCTATTAAGATTGATTATTTAAGTGAATCATTAAGCTGCGATGTATGTATTATTGGCGGTGGATATACTGGGCTTTCTAGTGCTTTACACTTAGCGCAGCGCGGTTATGACGTAGTGCTGTTGGAAGCCAGGCGATTGGCATGGCGCGCTTCAGGCCGTAACGGTGGGCAATTAGGTACCGGCCAGCGCAAAGATCAAGCCGAACTGGAGAGCATGGTTGGCAAGGAAGATGCGCTGAAGCTATGGAATTTGGCACAAGAGGCCAAAGATACCGCTCGTGGCCTGATAAATGAACATTATATTGAGTGTGATTTAAAGCCCGGTGTGGCTCACCCCAATCACCGACAAAAGTATGAACGTGATAGCCAAGAAGAAGTGCAGCTGCTGCACAGTCGCTATGGTTATGATGAAGTCGAATATTTGGATCAAGCCGCCATGCAAGCCTTGGTGGGGTCTAAAGCCTATTACGGCGGTACCTTAGACCACGGCGCTTCGCATTTGCATCCGCTCAACTATGCTTTAGGTTTAGCGCAAGCGGCCATAAAAGCCGGTGCACGGTTATTTGAGATGTCGTCAGTGGAATCATATGTTGAAGGTAAGCCTAATCAAGTCAAAACGGCTAAGGCAACCGTAGCAGCTAAAAACGTGATTGTAGCCTGTAATGGCCACTTAGGCGGATTAGAAAAGCGCATGGCGGGCAAGATTATGCCTATTAATAATTTCATTATAGCCACGCAACCGTTGAGTGAGGGGCTTGTTAAAGAGATAAACCCACAAGATGTGGCTGTTGCTGATTCGCGCTTTGTCGTAAACTACTACCGTCTTTCGGCTGATAATCGCTTGCTGTTTGGTGGCGGGGAAAACTATAGTCCGCGTTTTCCAAAAGATATTAAGGCTTTTGTTTCAAAACCGATGCTGCAGGTATACCCGCAACTTAAAGGTATTCCAGTTGAATACGCTTGGGGCGGTACTTTGGCGGTGACTTTAAACCGCATGCCGCATTTTGGTCGTATCGGTAAGCACAATATATATTTTGCTCAAGGTTATTCGGGCCACGGTGTGGCAATGGCGACCTTGGCCGGTAAATTATTGGCCGAAGTGCTCTCTGGTGAACAAGAGCGTTTTGATTTAATGGCCAAAGTGCCTACACCGTCATTTCCGGGCGGTGCGTTGCTGCGTTACCCGGGTTTAGTATTAGGCATGACTTACTATGCTTTGCGCGACCGACTTTAAGCCTGACAGGGCTATTTTTTAACTATTTTACTTAATCAAGCAATTATGACTTCTACGCCAAGTTTTAACTGGGATGACCCGTTCAATTTAGATGCGCAATTAAGTGAAGACGAGCGCATGGTACGCGATGCAGCACATGATTATGCGCAATCAGCATTGCAGCCGCGCGTGCTGCAAGCTAACCGTGATGAACACTTTGATCGTGAAATCATGACGGAAATGGGCGCACAAGGCTTGCTGGGCAGCACTTTGCCAGAAAAATACGGTTGTTCAGCGGTCAATTATGTTTGTTATGGTCTGGTTGCACGCGAAGTGGAGCGGGTGGACAGCGGTTACCGCTCGGCCATGAGTGTGCAGTCTTCTTTAGTGATGCATCCGATTCATGAGTATGGCACTGAAGCGCAGCGCGAAAAGTATTTGCCAAAATTAGCTAGTGGCGAATGGGTGGGTTGTTTTGGATTGACGGAGCCGGATGCAGGCTCTGATCCAGGAGGCATGAAAAGTAAAGCTGTCGCCGTAGACGGAGGGTATCAACTCAATGGCACTAAAACGTGGATTACTAACTCACCGATTGCTGATGTAATGGTGGTGTGGGCCAAGCTGGATGGCGAAATTCGTGGTTTTATTTTAGAAAAAGGCATGAAAGGTTTAACTGCGCCGAAAATTGAGGGCAAGTTTTCTTTACGTGCCTCCATCACCGGCCAAATTGCGATGCAAGATGTATTTGTACCTGAAGAGAATATGTTTCCTGAGGTTAAAGGCTTAAAAGGCCCGTTTGGCTGTTTAAATAAAGCTCGCTATGGCATTGCTTGGGGCGCGATGGGCGCAGGCGAGTTTTGCTGGCAACAAGCGCGTCAATACACCTTGGATCGCAAACAGTTCGGCAAACCTTTGGCGGCTACTCAGCTAGTGCAAAAGAAGCTAGCAGATATGCAAACCGAAGTCGGCATCGGCTTGCAAGGTTGTTTGCAGATGGGCCGTCTGATGGATGAAGGCCAATGCCCAGTTGAGCTGATTTCTTTGATGAAGCGCAATAATGCTGGTAAAGCGTTGGACATCGCGCGTCAAGCTCGGGATATGCACGGTGGCAATGGTGTATCAGATGAATATCACATTATTCGCCATGCGATGAATTTAGAGGCAGTGAACACCTATGAAGGCACGCATGATGTACATGCCTTAATATTAGGCCGAGCACAAACAGGAATTCAAGCTTTTGGTTAATTGCTTGGTTACGCCTAACTTGCTCGTTAATTGATATGGGTGCTTTAGCCAAATACCGTGTGCTTGATTTAAGCCGTATTTTAGCCGGGCCTTGGGCCAGCCAGTTGCTGGCGGATTTGGGCGCGCAGGTAATTAAAATCGAGCGACCTAAAGTGGGGGATGATACCCGCACTTGGGGGCCACCATTTGTTGATGATAAGACCGTGCGCCCCAGCGCCGCCTACTTTCATGGCGTGAATCGTAATAAGCAATCAGTGGCAATTGATATTGCCCGCCCTGAAGGTCAAGCGTTGGTGAAGCAGCTTGCGATGCAGTGTGATGTAGTGATTGAAAACTTCAAAGTGGGCGGCTTGAAAAAATATGGTTTAGATTACGCCAGCTTGCAAGCCATGAAGCCCGATTTGATCTATTGCTCGATCACTGGCTTTGGGCAAACTGGTCCGTATAAAGGCCGTGCAGGTTATGACTTTATGATTCAAGCAATGGGCGGCATGATGAGCGTAACCGGCAATGCCGATGGCATGCCCACTAAAATTGGCGTGGCGATGGCGGATGTGACCACAGGGCTGTATGCAGCCAACGCGGTTCAAGCCGCTTTATTGCACCGCGAAGCAACGGGCGAAGGGCAGATGATTGATTTAGGCTTACTGGATGTGCAAGTGGCGACCTTAGCCAACCAAGCAATGAATTACCTCGCCAGCGGCGTATCACCTTCACGTTTGGGCAATGCACATCCTAATATCGTGCCGTATGAAGCCTTTAAAACTCAAGACGGCTTTATTATTTTAGCCGTGGGTAATGATAAGCAATTCGTGGCATTTTGTACGCTGGCAAAACAAGAGCAGTGGGCAGAAGACACACGTTTTGTAAGCAATCAAGCGCGGGTTGAAAACCGTGCCGAGCTGGTGCCTTTGGTACAAGCTACCATGCTACAGTACAGCAGCGATTGGTGGCTTGAGCACTTAAACAAGTATGGCGTGCCTTGCGGCCCGATCAACACCATTGAGCAGGTTTTTAACGACCCACAAGTTAAGCACCGCAAAATGCAGGTGGCCTTGCCTGCATCGCATGGCGAATCAGTAGATGCAGTGGCCAACCCAATTAAATTCTCGCAAACACCAGTTCGCTATGAGCATGCCTCACCGCAATTAGGTGAACACACCCAAAGCTGCTTGCACAGCTTGTTGGGCATCGACGAGGCGCAATTTGCTGATCTGCAAGAGCAAGGAGTGGTTGATATGGAGTGCAACTGATATGTGTGCGGTCAAGCAACGATGACAAACAGCAAGCAAGATGGTGACTTAAAAGATGGCCAGGTAACGCTAAGCGGTAGTTGTTTATGTGGCGGTATTACTTTTAGTGTATCTGGGTTATTACCTAGATTATATCAATGCCATTGCTCCTTGTGCCGTAAAGTAAGCGGTTCGGCTTCAAACAGTGCCATGCTAGTGCAATCAGATCAATTTGAATGGCGCAGCGGCGAAACTTTAATCAGCCGTTTTAAGCGTGACAGTGGTTTTAAATCGCATTTTTGTAAGCGCTGCGGTAGCCCCATGCCAAATGCTTTTGATGGCGGTATGTGGGTGCCGGCTGGTTTGCTAGAACAAAATGATCAGCTGAAGGTCGCTGCGCACCTTTATGTGCAATCAAAGGCAACATGGCATGAGATTAAAAGCAGTGCTAAACAATATACATATATGCCCGATAAGCCACTTGTTGATTTATTACAGGCAAAAAATAAAGCAACTGATTAAGGACTATGACAGACACTAACGAAATTGAAGTCAAGCAATTTCCAATAGAGCTTTACAAGGTGCTGAAATTTTCAGGGCTGGTGGCTAGTGGCGCTGAAGCTAAGCACGCGATTGCCAATGGCTTGGTGCAAGTCAATAATCAAACAGAAATAAGAAAGCGCAGGAAGCTGGTAAAAAATGATATTATTTCATTTTTAAACCAGCCACTGAAAGTAATCTAGGCGCATTAATGAATCGCCATGCTCATTAACTGTAGTTTATATTAAGCTATCTCAGCATAGATATTTTTCTATGCTTTAAGTATTATTCAAGCACTCGCTTAAGCTGTGCATCGATAATATCGGCATACAAGCTCTTATCATCGCCCGCATACACCATCGCCGAAGCCAATTTACTGGCTAGAATGGCGTATTTCACCTTGTCTGGTAGCTGACCGATGCGCTCATGGTAAGCTGGTGTGTTGCGGATAATCGCCGGCATATGCTGCAAGATGGCTTGCTGATGAGTAGGCAGGTCAATCTGTTCGGGGTTGCCCTGAAAATAATTAAACATGCGTGCGTAATGGCCGTTAATCTCCTTACTAATGCTGCTAGAGATGTCGGTGTAGGTTTGACTGCCACCTTGCTCGCGGTAACGACGGATTACCGCCCGTGCTTCCACTTCGGCCATTTGATTTAAGATGGTGATGACATCGCTAACGTATTCCTCTTTATTCTCTAGAAATTCTTCGTCACTCAGCATCAAATTGGCAATGATTTCATAGGACGATGAAATAACACCGCACTTATTAGCTGACGCATCACGCATGATTACCACGCCTTGCTGTTGCAGCGTTTGCCGCGCATCTGGAGTGATAAATGAGTTGGCGCCTTCTACAATCACCTTGGAGCTGCCTTCGCCTGCAGCGTTAAAATAGCGCTGCACGTTAGTTGAATCGATAGTTTCAGGGCGGCCGCCTGCAGGAATGAATAAATCGGTCTCTACAGTGAACACTAAGCTATTGAATGTTTTGTAAAATTCATCGGTAGATACCCATTCTTCCTCAAGGCCTTTCTTGGTCATGGTCACTTTTTTGTATTGGTCGCTGATGCCTTCTTTTCGCGTTTTCATGCGGTACAAGATGAAACCACCTTCATGCAAGGCCTTAGGGTCGTAGCCTTCGATATCGTCATGAAGCACAATGGCGGACAAGGCTTTTTTGTCGAGGCCATCTGGGTCGAATAGGGCGCCAGTGCCGTCAATAATTAGCTTGATCTGCACTTTAGGGCAGCGTTCTAGCAGTAAGCGCATACCGTTGCCCGCCACGTCACCATTCGGGCCACCAGTAAATTTAACGCTGAAGGCTTCTTTGTGCATGTCGATGCCCATTTCTTGCATGGTCACCTCAGCAAAGCGAACTACGCCAATGGAGGTCACGCCGTAATCTTTATGATTAATGCCAATTTCTTTACTCGACATAATGCCTTTGCCCAGCAGATAACCACGGCGCTCGGCCAACTTAGCCATGCGCTCGATCATCACATTGTGCATGTTTTCATCCGGGCCGAGCTCAATGGGTTCGGCTTGGCCGTAGTAGTCCACCACTTGTTTGTTGGTGGCATGGCCGCTTTCGTCTGTAACGAACAAGTCTAAGAAAGCATTGGCGAAGGCATGCTGCAATTTGTAGAGGTATTGATCACGCTGTTCGCTTGATGTTCTGGGGTCGATGTTTAAAATCGCCACCATTTTGGAGCCACCTTCATAGATGTCTTTGTTTTTTAAGTGCTGTGTATGTGCGAGCACATAGTTTTCTTTAAACAAAGTGCTGGAGTTGTTGGTGTAATCATCGCTGTTTTGCGTAATAACAGTGCGCCAACCGCCGCGTGCGATATCAGAAAATCCGATGTGATAGCCATTGCCGCGACGCCCTGAGAAAAAGGTGATGCGAAAAGGGCGATCAGCGGGTAAGTTGTCGGTAAATTCTGTGTCCAACTCTTCTAGGTAAGCAGGGTCTAATCTGAATGCCAAAGCATGCTTTTCGATAACAAAAAAGTTTGTTTTCAAGCAGTTAGAGATGAAAGATAAAGCACATTTAAATACGGTGCGGCGAAAATTATCCAGTACCCGTCGTCCGGAATTAAAGTTAGCCACCATTTCGGTGCACTCTTCAAGTTTTTTTGCATATTTCTTTTCACGCTGCTTTTCGCTAGGGTCGAAACGGGCATAAAATAGCTCGACCAATTGCATACTTACGCTAGGATTATTGTGAAATGCACGGGTAATGCCTTCACGCTCATAAATTTCAGGGGCGTTATGCGCTAAATTGGTGTGACAAAAGCCGATAAATGCTGTGACTAAAGTGGCATCCGGCCCACTCATCACACCGTTGGTGATTAGCTTATGATAGCCCGGTGCGGTGGTGGAGGTGATTTGGGTGTTGTATAGTTCCAAGCGCAACCGGTCGTGTAGGTCGCCGCCTGGGTCAATCGGGGTTTTATCACGGGCTTTAACATAAAAAGTAGATAAGAAATAGCGCGTCATACCGTTAGTGACGCTTAAGCAATAGGCGCGTCGTACGCCGATGCCAAGGCGTTGAAAAACTTCGAGCACTTGTGATAAAAAGCCAGAGTGGGGCGGGTTGGCTACGCCGAATGAAACTCGGTATTCCTTATATTCCGTAGTGTCAACACTCAAAGAAACGCCGCCGCCTTGCTGGACGGAAATGTAAAGCTCCATCACGCGAGCTACGCGCTCTGCAGGCGAGGTCAGCACGTACTGCTCGTTGCTGGCGCTAAAAATACTAAGTAATTTGACTAAACGGGCTTCATCATAATCAGGCAAGCGCTTAGTAAGGTGCTTAAGGATATCGTCGCTTACTTTTTTAGGTAGTTTAGGTGCTTTATCAGGGTCGATGACGATTTCGCCTTCGTCAAAATCACAACGCAGCACTTCTAAAGCGTGCTCGCTACTGGGCAGAGGGCTAAATGAGGTAGTGATCTCGGCGTATGAAAGGTGCTTTTCTGGCAAGTCATGCAGTGCACGATAGATCGAGCCAGTGGTGGATATTTGCGCCAGCATGGTGCGCTCTTCACGGTTAATTAAACTTAAGCGCTCAAAAGTGTCGAGTTTATCCAAGCTGAGCGTGAGCAACGATAAAGCATCCATCTCTTCCTTGTTTAGACTAAGGAAATATGGGCTCATTTCGCTTTTGAGCCAGTTTAAGTTTTGGTCCCCCTGTTCGCTATAATGAACAAGTTTTGAGGAGATATCGCTTGCTACTGTGCTTGGGTCAACAATCGTCATTTTTGTATACTCTATTTATCAGTTTGCACCAGAGAGAAAGCGGTTATTCAAAGCAAAGATGAACGATAGTGGCCTGCGTCGATCAACAAGGTTTCTCCAATTTATACTTTGGTAGTATAACGATTTAATCTAATTTTTGGCATTGATAATAATATTTAATGCCCATTTTTTATGTATGCATAATTGAGGTCGACTATCAGCTTAGTGCAATGAGTGCGGCGATTACAATAATCCCACTGCCAAGGGTGTGGGGGAGGTACTTGCCGTACTTAGATATCTGTATAAATCTCAAAATAGCTCGTCCAAAGAAAATGTAAACCGTTAACACGATCGCCAAGCTCGCCATTTTGAGGGCACCGTAATAAAGCATGTCTGCCATGAAATGCGTTGGTCGCACGAAATTCGGAAACAAGGCTAGAAAGAAAATAAGCGCCTTAGGATTGGAAAGAGAAACTAGTAGGCCCTTAACATAGCTGTTGAGCATACGGTGTTCGCTTAGCTCATCGGTGTTAGTTGAACCTGCTTGTTCAATGCCAGAGCGCGTCATGTTTATGCCAAGATATATTAAATAAAGCACACCAGCCCATTTAAGGCCTTCATAGATGAGCGGTGATTGCGTGATCACTACACCTAACCCACTTGCTATCAAGCTTAGCCAAACCAAATTAGCTGTCAGTAAACCACCGATGCCTGCAAAGGCATATCGGTTGCCTAAAATGGACTGGTATAAAATAAACAAAACCGCAGCGCCGGGCAGTATTTCTAGCGAGAAAGTGATGATTAAGAACTCAAGCGTGCTACTCATGCTTTTTTTAAAGATTAACTTTGAATGCCGTTTTGGGGCGATTAATGAGGCTTAAGCCTGCTGCTACAATAATTGCAATGCCTAGCCAAACACGCGCACTAGGCAGATCATTAAAAACCCAATAACCTAAGGCGGTTGCAGCAACAACTTCGACGTATACAAGCGGAGCCAAAGAACTTGCATCTGCAAATTTTGCAGCAAAAATCGTGATCAGGTTTGCTAAAGCAGAACCAAGGCCAATGGTGGCGAATAGCCAAATATGTTCGTTTTGCGCCTGGCCCAAGCTTTGCCAAGCAAAGGGGGCCAGCACAATCGCGCCAAAACAAGTTTGAAAGGCCACTGCAATGAGGGGCGGTATGCTAGAAGCTGCCCAGCGATTTGCCACTAAATAAGCACCGAAGCTGATACCTGCGCCTAGAGCAAACAAATAGCCTGCGTTCATATTGACTCCTGGCTTAATGATGATGATAGCGCCAATAAACCCCATCAACAGTGCCAACACTTTGCGTAAGGTAAGGGACTCTTTTAGTACAATCACAGCCAGTATCATGGCAATAATTGGCCCAATCATATAAGCACCGAAGGCATCTGCCAATGGGATGCGGATGATGGCCGCTACAAAGCATAGCGTTGCAGATAAAATACACAGACTGCGTATTAGCTGCTCTTTAATTATATGAGGCGAAAAAACAATAGGTTGTCTGGTTGTGCTTAGTGTTGCAATTGGTGCGAGTACACTGGCGCCAATTAAAAATCGAATCCATGCAAGTACAATAGGCGAATAAGCATCGCCTAGAAACTTAGTTGCTGCATCGCCAATGGGATAGATGCACATACCCAATATCATTAAGCTTGCGCCTAGTGCTGGGCGATGGGATAGTTGATTCATGGGCACGGCCGTTGATAACGCTTAAACTGGTAAGTGCGGCAGCACAATTGAGACTAAGGTACCATAAAAAAAGCAAGGCAAAAGCCTTGCTCTTTATATCGGTTTTGGGCCAATTAGCTTAAAACTGATTAGCTCAAAAAGGGGGCACTAATCAAATGGCGACAATGTCCTCTGCTTGTAAACCTTTCTCGCCTTCGGAGACTGTAAATTCAACTTTCTGGCCTTCGGCTAACGTTTTGAAGCCATCGCCTTGAATAGCTTTGTAGTGCGCAAACACATCGGGGCCAGACTCTTGTTCAATAAAGCCAAAACCTTTGGCTTCATTGAACCATTTTACAGTTCCAGTAGTGGTAGACATAATGTTTCCTGTTTTAAATTAGGTGAAATTGCCCGATAAAACAGGCCGCTAACGCCTGAAATATTG
>CALIFM010000180.1 GCA_938021685.1 uncultured Gammaproteobacteria bacterium
CCTTGACCTAAGGTAACTTAGATCAAATAAACTAAATTTAAATTTATATTATTAATAAGAGAGTTCAATTATGAAAAAAGCTATTTTAGTTAAAAGTGCGATGACACTGGCTATTGCAGCATCAATGTCAGCACCTGCTTATGCAGCTGAAGTTTCTGGTCGTTTCCGCGTTGCCCTAATTGAGAGCGGTGACGAATGGTCAGAGCGCGATTACGGCGGTCGTTTTCGTTTTTCTGGTGAAGAAGATGTCGGCAACGGCAACACCGTTTTCGGCAAATACGAGTTCGCAACTGATGCTTCTGAAGGTGAATTACGCACCGGCAAGCGCACACGTTTAGGCTATGTTGGTATAAAAGGCGGCTTCGGCTCGCTATCTTTAGGTACTCGCTGGTCTCCTTACTACAATGTAGTTACTAGCCCAGTTGACTGGACAAAAGCTTTCGGCGGTACTTGGGGCCCAGGTGCTGGCTACAAGGGCGGCTTCCGTCAAGACAACGGTGTTTTCTACAGCCACGGTGGTTTCCAAGCGATGGCTCAACTACGTGAAAGCTCAACCGATGAGGATGGCGTCGTATCTGATGATGACGATGTAGATGCATGGGAATTGGGCTACACTCACTCACTCGGTGGTTTCAGCGGAGGTATTGCTTACCGTGACGCCGGTGATAATGAGCTTCTTGGTTTAAGCCTTGCGGGCACCATGGGCCCTGTTCGTGTAGCACTAAGCTTGCATGATGAAGATGGTTCAACAGGCCTGTTAGGTCAAATTCGCGGCAATGTAGGCAGCGGCGTTGTTTCTTTGAGCTTCGGCCAAGAAGACAATGACAGCGGTGTAGAGCCTTCAATGATCGGCTTGGAATATGACCAAGCTATGAGCAAAAACACAAGCTGGTTTGTTGGTTATGAATCAACAGATCTTGATGATGGCTCAGACGATGTAGAACGCTTCGGTGGCGGTCTTCACTACAACTTCAACTAAAATAGAAGTGTAGATTCAACACATCTTTATGTGTTTTGAAGAGCGCCTTTTTAGGCGCTCTTTTTTATTGCTTCCCTTCAGCACAAAACTACAAATAGTTTCGTTTTATGATTTCGCTAGCTGCTGTTGCAAGTATTTAATATCGCCACTATTTTCCAACAAGCTAATCGCTTGTTCATACTGAACTTTGGCCTCCTCTGCATCTCCTAGCCGAGCGAGCATATCCGCCTTTGCGGCATACCATGGTTGGTAATTCTCAAACACTTTATGCTGCTTTAAATGTTGTAGTTGCAACAGGCCTGCTTCGGGCCCTTGATAAAATGACAGCGCAACCGCTGCATTGAGCTGCACCACAGGTGACGCGTCATATTGAATCAATTTCTCGTATAGCAACACGATTTGCTGCCAATCTGTCTCTTCATAGCAAGCAGCATGGGAGTGCACCCCACTGATAGCTGCTTGTATTTGATACGACCCTAGTTGGCATTTGAATATCGCGTGCTTTAACAATTTATCAGCCATCGCTATATTAGCTTTTGTCCATTTTGATCGGTCTTGTTCACGTAAACCCATCACCATACCTTCATCATTAAGGCGGGCTGGGAAACGCGCGTAATGAAAATGCATCAGCGCCAATAAGCCAAGGGCTTCAGCTTCATCAGGCACCAACTTTGCTAACATTTTTCCTAAGTACAAAGCTTCTTCGCATAGATTTACATCCAATGAAGTAGGCGCAGAGGCCGAACGATAACCTTCATTAAAGATGAGATAGATCACCGCAATCACCGAATCAAAGCGCTGCGGCCATTGCACCTTTTCAGGCACCTCGTAGGCAATGCCTGCTGTCTTTATTTTATTCTTAGCACGTACGATTTTTTGCGCAATCGCAGGCTCTTTGCCCAACAAAGCATGAGCAATCTGTAAAGTACTCAAGCCACACAGCGTCTTCAAAGTTAGCGCAAGCTGCGCTTGTGTATTTAAAGCTGGATGGCAACAAGTAAAAATCAAACGCAGCCGCTCATCAGGAATGGAGTCGGCTAATGAATCTTGCTCCTCAAGCGCCCATTGATCTTGTGTTAATAATTCGCGCTTTTGTGCAAATCGATTATTACGCCTAAGCACGTCAATCGCTTTATTTTTTGCAGTGGTCAACACCCACGCAATAGGCTTGGGTGGAATATTTGTATCAGTCCATTTTACTAACGCCTGATTAATTGCCTCCTGCAAGCAATCCTCTGCTAAATGTAAATCGCCAAGCTTAAGGTTTAAATGCGACAGCATTTTTCCATAATGCTCGCGCACCAACTTATCAACTGCGGTGCGCGAGCTCGATATAGCAGAGCGATCACTCAAATTCTGATAAATCCATAATCGGCCGTACCTCAACACTACCGTATTTAGCAGAAGGAATCTTGGCCGCACACTCCAAGGCTTCGTCCAAGTCTTTGCAGTCCAGCAAATAATAACCACCCAGCACTTCTTTGGTTTCAGCAAATGGGCCATCTGTAACGGACACTTTTCCATTACGAACGCGCACCGTACTAGCAGTACTCGACGGCTCAAGAGCATTGCCGCCTTGCATCAGCCCACGCGCGACCACTTCCTCGCTAAATTCACCGTACTCCTGCATCATCTGAGCAAACTCTGCTGAACCTGGTTCTGGCTCAGCGCTCTCAGCTGCGTAAATCATCAATAAATATTGCATATTTTTATCCTCTTTCTAGACATTCAGTTTAGTAAAAAGAAATTCTTTTTACACATACTAAACGAACGGACTATGCAATTTTCGACAAAATATCGAAATAAATATGCTTTACGAAACAATCAACTTAGGTTTCTAGATGGCTAATGCTGCTCTAATCCAGCAAACAGTCTTCATAAGGGTACTGGCTTAACAGTTCATAACCATCTTCCGTAATCAGCACCTGCTGCTCTAGTTTGACTCCGTCTCGCTCTCCTACTGCCCCAACATAGCTTTCAAGACACAACACCATGCCAGCTTGTAAGGTACCGTCATAATAATTGGGCCCGCGAAAAATCGGATCAATGCGCGGAAACTCGTCGCACATACCCACAGCATGGGCGATACATGGGTAGGCATTTTGATGAAATTCGGTTTCTTGCAAATAGGCTTGCTGCTGGAAAGCTTGAAAACTCAAACCGGGCCGCACCAAACTCAAGTTGTACTCAACTTCCTTCACCGCCAGCTGATACAACTGCTTTTGGCGCGTGCTGGGGTGGGTCGTGCCCTTACCTGCGCAAAAAAAGGTGCGCGATATATCAGCAAAATAACCAAATGGCCCTACCATATCGGTGTCAAAGCCCACCAAATCACCGGCTTCCACTTTGCGCGGTGACGCCTCTTGAATCCAAGGGTTGGTGCGCGGCCCCGACGCCAACATCCGTCCATCGTGCCAATCACCATTGTTAGCCAAATTGGTATAGTTCAGCAGCCCCCACAGCTGCAACTCGCTCACCCCCGGGCGCATTACCTCTTTCATTTTAGCAATGCCATGCTCGGCCACCGCGATGGCCCAGCGCATGCAGGTTATTTCATCGTCTGATTTAATCACCCGTGCTTGCTCAGTAATGTTCACTCCGTCCACCACATCAAGGCCGCGTTTTGCAAGCGCCAAGGTGATGCTGGGGTTAACATACTCGACCGCCACGCGCTGGTTATCGGTGCCAAGCTCCTGCAAATACTCGGCCACATCGCTGGCAAAATCACCAGCCGCACGGCCCAGCTGCATGCCACCGTCAAAAAAGCTGATTGGTTGACCTTTTCTAACTTCGCTTATCGCTGGCGATAGCTCATTGGCATAGGTATTGTAAATAATAATCGGGCCATCAAGCGGCACAAACAAATAGGTGGTAGGGATATGCGACTGAAACAAACCATAAGTGCGGTAGTCCACAGCATAGCGCAGGCTCACTGGGTTCACTAACACGCACATTGCCGCACCGCTTAGCTGTAATTGCTCGCGCAAACGCGCAAGCCGATAGGCACCCAGGCGCTCAACATTGATGTTAGGTAACGACTGACCACGGCTTAGGTCGCTCCAGTCGTCGTCCAACACCAGTTTATCAGGCATTCCTGTGTGTTTAGTCAGTCAATGCATCGGGGCGGATGGCCTCGCGCTCATAATGGATCGGCAAAGCACGACCATAAAACTGCTTTGCCCGCTCAGGCCGATTGACGGTATCAGGGTCCATCACATAAGTGGGCAAGGCAATGATACGTTGTACTGCGCCTTTAACTGGCGTGACACGATGCAAAGAATAGCGCCCCTTAAACAATTGCAAATCGCCCGCGCGCAGCTGCAAAGCCTGTACATTATCGCGCCTCCCCTTCAACACTGCGTGCACTTTATCGAAGTTTTCTTCTTCAGGTGAACGAATATCAGGCGCATATTCAAACACGCCGCCCTCTTCTGCTTCTTGCACCAGAATACTGATCGTAAATTCGTTGCCATCAAAGTGCCACGGAAAATATTGATCATCGCCCATGATGGAATACGGATTGCAACCTAATGGGTCGGCCCAATTATAAATAGGCCCCACACCCACACACTCACCCACGAAACGCGTCATCGCCTCATTGGCATAGATTGCGTTTAAATCTGAATGCTCTTCGAGCAAATCTGAATTAATAAACCCACTGCTGCGGTCTTGAAAAAACCGCTGTGGATGATCTTCGGGCAGGCTTGTATCATCCTTGGTCATATATGGATTATGCCGCTGCTGCGACCAGAACGTTTCTGGCATCAGGCGCATTGCCTCAGTATGCATCCGCTGCAAGGACTCGTTTAACATAAAATTAGGAATCAACGCGCAGCCGACACGGTCCAGCTCTTTGCGGCAATCGGCAATTAACTTTTTAGTGATTGGGTTATCCAGTTCATGGATTGGGTAACGTACCAAATCAACCATCTGTCCTAAACGCGGCGGTGTTGAATTCATTTTTAACAATGCACTATCTAAAAAGGTTTTAATGAGTGTATTTACTTTAACAGAACCAATCAAACGCATATTAATGAATGCTAGTATCGATTTAATTGTATTAGCGCATTAAAAACCGACATCGATGTATATTGACCATATAAAAACCTTTTTAGAAATTGCCACAACAGGCAGCTTTCAGCTAGCAGCTGAAAAACTACACGTGACGCAATCAACGGTGAGTGCACGCATTAAGGCACTAGAAGAACAGCTTAATCGTTCGCTGTTTGTGCGCAAGCGTAGCGGCATTGAGCTAACCACAGGCGGGCAACGCTTTCACCCACACGCGCTCAATGTGGTGCAAGCTTGGGAACGTGCACGCCAAGAGGTGGCGCTGCCAGAAGAGTTTACGGCCATTATTAACTTAGGCATTCAACTCAATCATTGGTCACAAATTGCCGACCCTTGGCTCAGTTGGATGCAGCGCAATGCGCCTGCGATTGCCACTCATATTGTAGCTGAATACTCAGAATCATTAATGCGTCATCTGCGCGACGGCGCCTTAGAGCTGGCGGTGCTGTATGAGCCGCAACACTGCCCTGGCATTAAGATTATGCCCTTATTCACTGAACAAGTGCTATTAGTATCAACTGAAAAGCGCGCACTAAACACGGGGCGCACCGAAGGCTATATTTTTGTTGACTGGGGCGACACCTTTAAAAGCCAATACAGTTTAGCTTTTCCTAATTCGCCCACCTTAAAGTTGGCAGTTGGGCTCGGCTCAGTTGGTTTAGAGCACATTCTGAGTCGCGGCGGCTCAGGTTATTTTATTCAAAGCATGGTGCAACCACTGGTTGAGGCTGGCACCTTGCATTATGTACAAGATGCGCCTGTATTTGAGCGCCCCTTGTATTTAGCCTATCAAGAACAAACGCTCAACCCCACACTGGTACAAACCGCTATTGATGGCTTGCAGAAAGTGGTGGGGTTAACAAATAACAAGTCGATTAATTAATCAAATTAAGCAGATGCAAGCAATCACTTATATTTGTTTTACTTGTTTAAGTAAGCCATGCTAACGTCGATCTTGTTTAAACTTTAAATCAGCAACAACATGCATATTGCATTTTTCGGCACAGGTAATATGGGGAACCCGATGGCGGCCAACCTCATTGCCAGCGGCCAGCACCAAATAGCAGTGTATGACATTGACAAAAGCAAGGCACAAAGCCTGCTTGAGCTTGGTGCAACGTGGATTGACGATATTCCTGTCACGTTGAACGTTGCTGATGTCGTGATGACCTCTCTGCCCGGCCCAGTGCAAATTAATGCCTTTGCTTTTGGCAATGACGCAGATGCTAAGGGAGCCTTGGAGCATATGCAGGCTGGCAGCACTTGGATTGATTTAAGCACCAATAACCTAAGCACCTGCCAACAAATTTTGACAGCCGCTAATAAAAAAAGCATCCAATTTTTAGATTCGCCCGTCTCTGGCGGTGATGAAGGTGCGCGCGCCGGCAACCTAACCATGCTCGTGGGCGGCGACCAAGCCGTGTTTGAGCAGCACCAAGATTTGCTCGAACTACTTGGCAGCAACATCAGTCACCTCGGGCAATCGGGTGCAGGCTATGCGGCAAAGATTTCGCAAGTAATATTATGTTACCTGCATTCGGTAGCGCTATCTGAAGCCTTGATGCTAGGTATCAAAGCAGGGGTTGATGCAGAAAAAATGCTGGGGATTATCCAAAATAGTACTGGCCGCAGCTACGTGGCTGACCGCTATGGCCCACCGATTTTAGACGGCGATTATGACCCTTCGTTTGCCTTGGGCTTAGCCCTTAAGGACATGAGGTTGGCGATGGAACTGGCCGACACCTTAGAGCTTGAGCTGCCCATGTGTGACATGGTCACCCAAACATATGATCGTGCCTGTGAACAATACGGCTTTGATGCCAATCACCTGATTGCCGTACGCCTACTAGAAGAAGACAACGGCACTTTTTTGCGCCGCCACAGTAAATAAATGAATTAAATTATTTGAGCACACACATGAATAAACAAGTTACTGCTAAAGATTTTAAGAATGCCGCCGCTGCCAGCCAGCAAGAATGGGAAGTACGGGTAGATTTAGCCGCGATGTTTCGCCTTACCCAAATGATGGGCTGGGACGACACGGTGTGGAACCACATCACCGCACGAGTGCCAGGCTCGGACCATAACTTTTTTATGCATCGCTTTGGTCTGCTGTACGAAGAAATTACCGCGTCCAACCTCATCAAGGTAGATGAACATGGCAATGTTTTAGAGGGCCCACCGGACGTGAACACCGCCGGTTTTGTGATTCATAGTGCAATTCACTTAAACCACCCTGATAATCACTTTGTATTCCATGCGCATCCACCCAGCGCTATCGCCGCGACAGCCTTTAAAGACGGCATCCCATTTTTAGTACAGGACTCCTCAATGCTATACGGCAAAGTGGGCTATCACGACTGGGAAGGACTATCGGTTGATTTAGACGAGCGCTTTCGTATTGCCGAGAATTTGGCCGATAACAAGTGCTTAGTGATGCGCAACCACGGCTTTTTAACAGTGGGAAAAACTGCAGGCGAGGCGTTTATGAATATGTATTACCTGATTCGTCTGTGTGAAGTGGCACTGAGCGCACCCGCTGCAGGTTTAGATCTGGATCCTGCGGATAAAGCCTTGTGGGAACTATCTTGCAAGCAATATGAAGCCTTTTCACCCGGTATGCATGAGTGGCCTGCCCTAAAACGGCGCGCCGACCGGCAAGACCCTTCGTATAAGAACTAGGGTTTCAGCCGCCCACTAAATTTGTCATCACTGCTATGAAGGTCAAACAATTAAGTACTCAGCTGGTGAACTTGCCGCTGGATCAATCCATTGGCACAGCCATTCACAGCATTCACTCAGTAGGCTGTGTGTTAGTGACCGTGACCAGTGATGAAGGCTTGGTTGGCGAAGGCTATGCGTTCACCATCAACGCCGTTCGCTTAAAAGCATTTGACGAAGTGATTCGCAGCTTTGCGCCCTTAGTGGAAGGCCGCCGTGCTGATTTTATTGAAGGCATTTGGCAGGATATTTGGCAATCGTGCAACCCAATCGGCCAAAAAGGCATCACTATCGGCGCACTAAGTGCTGTCGACACCGCCCTATGGGACTTACATGGCAAAACCCTGAATCAACCTTTGTATCGCCTATTTGGCGCCTGCCGCGAGCGCGTTGATACTTACGCCAGCGGAGGGCTGTGGCTGTCGCAAAGCATCGATGAATTGTGCAGCGAAGCGCAGCAATTTGTCGAGCAAGGCTTTCATTCGATGAAGCTGCGCGTGGGCAGCTCTAATTGGCGCGATGACGTGCAGCGTGCTAAAGCATTGCGCGAAGCGGTGGGAGAAGAAATAGAGATTCTCAGCGATGCCAATCAATCGCTTAACCCCAAACAAGCTATTAGGCTGGGCCGCGCTCTGCAAGAGCACGGTATTGCTTGGCTGGAAGAACCCGTGCCCGCACACGATCTGCGCGGCCACGCGGAGGTGCGCGACAAACTAGATCTACCAATTGCCTCAGGCGAGACTGAATACACCCGTTTTGGCATGCGCGATATGATCAAAGCACGTGCCTGCGATATCTTAATGCCTGATTTACAACGCATGGGCGGCCTGACTGAATTTAAAAAGGTGGCCGCATTGGCAGCAAGCTTTGATATGCCTATATCCAGCCACATTTTCACGGAGCATAGCTTGGCAATTGCAGGCAGCGCACCAAATTGTATTTCAGTGGAGCATATGCCGTGGTTTGCGCCGCTATTTAACGAACAATTGGAAATGGAAAACGGCCAGCTGTTAATGCCACAACGTGCTGGCAGTGGTTTCAGCTTTAACCCCGATACCATTAAACGCTACTCGCTTGATTGATAGAAGACTGAGCCCTCGCTATTAAGGTTTTGCTGTGTTGCAATTAAAGCAAGGTTGGAGCGTCACCTACCTGCCACTGCGGATATTTCTTCATCACCGTAGCGAATGCGGTCGATTGCAGAAAATAATCCAGCCATGCCTGTAAAGCAGGCGACACCGTTTGGTCAAACCAAGGTTTATCTACAAAAGCGAATTGACGCACAAAGGGGAACACAGCCACATCAGCCAGCGAAGCCTGAGGGCCTAATAAAAAGGACGAACCTTGTAGCACATCTTGCAGCTGCTGAATAAACACCATGGCTTGGCTTCGATAATGTTCAGCGTTGTGTTCAGGGTAACGATCAGCGTATTTATAGCGATCTAAATAAAATTTGAATTCGCCGTCGTTCTTTTCGATCCACGCCACTGAAGCATCTACCAGACCTTGTTGTTCACCCAAGAGGTGGTTTGGGTCTTGCTGCTGCAAGGCCCATAACATTACGGCCAAGCTTTCATCGATTACGCGTTGATTTCCTCCTTCTTTAAGCAACAATACTGGCACTGTTGCCTTCGGAGACAAGCCCACCATGCACGCGGGTTTATCTTTAAGCACCACTTCACGCAACTCAACTGCTATGCCAGCTTGCTGCAGCGCCATGCGTGCGCGTATGGCATAGGGGCAACGCCGAAAACTATATAGAATGGGGACCGTGCTAAGCATAACTACAGTGAAACAACACGGACTTTGATGTTTCGGAGCCTAGCAAAATCTAGCCGAAAATTCGGCTAGACTTGAGCCAGACCAAAGAGCCTAACAGCCTTTTTCGTTACGTAGCTTAGTTAAATGGGACAATCGGTCTGTAGCAAGCTCTCCAGCTTTACTATTGTCCATGTATGTATATGCTAAAGCAGGCCAGAAAAATAAAGCCGCTGCAACATTTGCTCCTGTCATACCTTTGTTTTCATCATTTTTAGCAGTAACCGCATTAACCTCGTCTATTGCTGCCGTAAGCTGCTCACAGGTCAAATTTTGATCGCCCTCTTGCACAACCTGAACTTTCTGTGAAGTTGCACACCCGCTCAAGATAATGGGAACCGCGATTGCAGCGGCTACGTATTTCAATTTCATTGCCTTAAGTTTTAACTTCATTTTTGTTTCTTCGTCAAAATGGTTGAATTAAATTAATTATCGATGAACAGCCGATAGCTACACACCTGCCGTTAATACTATATACAACTTAGACATGATTCAATAGCAGCGTAAAATGATAAACAAAGCACCAAACCAATGCTGCCTTACTCTTCCACAGGGAAGCACAATCTACAGCCTGCTATTTATCTGGCGCTGCATACGTTAATTTTCATTAATTTCCATTATAATCTAAGCTCAACTTTACACCCATATAACCATGCCTTACAGCGAACACGGCCAACAAGTTCTCGATATTGAAATCGAAGCCTTGGCCACGCTGCGCCGCAATATGGCGCAAAGCAAGCATCATGCACAACTGTTCGACCGCGCTTGTGAAACGATCAAACAATGTGCTGGTCGCGTGGTGGTGATTGGCATGGGCAAATCAGGCCATATTGCCAGTAAGATTGCTGCCACCTTAGCTAGCACAGGCACACCAGCTTTTTTTGTGCATCCAGGTGAAGCTAGCCACGGTGATTTAGGCATGATTACCCCGCAAGACTGCGTGATTGCTTTATCCAATTCAGGTAACACCCCTGAAATCTTGAGCATCGTTCCAATCGTTAAACGCATGGGGGTCAAGCTGATTGCCTTAACTGGCCAGCCTGAATCAGAACTGGCTACAGCAGCCGATATCAACATTGATGTGCAAGTTGAACGTGAAGCCTGCCCCCATAATTTAGCACCCACGGCCAGCACCACTGCCACCTTGGCAATGGGCGACGCCCTGGCGGTCGCAGTGTTGCAATCACGCGGCTTTAGCGCTGATGATTTTGCGCGGACCCACCCCGGGGGCATGTTAGGCAAGCGCTTGCTAATGTATGTGAGCGACATTATGCACACAGGAGATGAAGTCCCGACTGTTGACGAGAAAGCCACCTTTGAAGAACTCCTACTTGAAATGACGTCAAAATCATTAGGCATGGCAGGGGTGGTGAACGCTGACTATAGATTGCTCGGCATCTTTACTGACGGCGACTTGAGGCGCACTTTGGCCTCGCCCATTAATGCACAAACTACCTTGGCCACGGCAGTAATGACCGCCTCGCCTTATACAGTGCGGCCCGACACGCTCGCTGCCGAACTGATTAAAACCATGCGCGACCATGCTTTAGGCGGCAAACATGCCATTAACGGCGTGTTTGTCACCGATAGCAATGAGCAAGTGCTAGGCGCTTTGAACACGCATGACTTACTCAGGGCAGGGGTGGTGTAAATGCGTTTAGACCGGCACAATGCAACCTTAATTGGCACCTTGGCGCTATTAATTGCCCTCACAATGTGGATGCAATTTAGCCTATTTGAAAAGCCAACCCTTGCCGAAGAACAAGAGGCAAGCAATGACCCTGATTATTATATTGAACACTTTAGTGCCTTTGGTATTGGTGAAGACGGCCGTCAATATCAGCTAGAGGCAGACCGCCTCGTGCATTACCCACTAGATAATAAAGCCCTACTTGATCGCCCTCATATCACCCAATACAAGGAAAATGGCGACCCAACACACATATATGCCGACTCTGGCTGGTTATTTTCAGACGGAACTGAGGTATTATTAACTGATAACGTGAAAGTGATCCAAAGCGAAGGTGCAACCTTAGGTGGTGCAAGCACCACAGAGCGCATGCGCATAAAACTTAAACCCAAAACCAGTAATTAAATGATGATTCAACCTGGCCCTACTACCACAACTTCATCCATGTTAACTAAACTTGCTTTCATGGCTTTTATGCTGTTTGGCATCTTGGCAATTAGCCAACCTATTGCAGCCCTTGAAAGTGACCAAGATCAACCCGCCACACTCGATGCTGATGAGTTTGACCTTGATTTACAGTCAGGCGTACGTACGTACCGGGGCAATGTTATTTATCAGCAAGGCTCTATCAGATTAACCGCTGATGAGATTGTGGTTTACCTCAACGACGGCAGCTTAGAAAAAGCAATTGCCCGCGGCAACCCCGCACGCTTTAGTCAACGCCCCGAAGGCAAAGACACCGACACGGTCGGCACGGGTCTGCTGATCGAAATGGATGAAATAGCACGCATCGTTACACTTAAAAACAACGCTACAGTCACCGAGGGCAGCAACAAAATTAATGGAAAAAAAATTACCTATAATTTGGATACAGAGCGCGTGGCTGTGAAAGGTGGTGGCAGTAGCACAGCAGACACAGCGTCCCAAAGCACCGGCGACGCACAAAGCAGTGCTAAAAAACCAACACGGCCGCGCTTAGTGATTCAGCCACGCAAGAAAAAGAAAACGCAGTAACATCATGCAAGCAAACTTGGCGGCTAATGCCGAAAATGCGCTTAAGCAAGCACAGCCTATGCGTACCCTGCATGGCAAGGGCTTGGTTAAAAAAATCGGCGGCAAAACCATTGTCGATGGCGTAAGCCTTGAAGTCGCTAGCGGCGAAGTAGTGGGATTGCTTGGACCTAATGGTGCCGGTAAAACCACTAGCTTCAACATGATGATCGGACTGATTCGTCACAATGCAGGGGATATCATTTTAGATAACAAGTCGATTAGCAACCTTGCGATGCATGAACGTGCGCGCATGGGCATTGGCTATTTACCACAAGAAGCGTCTATTTTTAGACGTCTCAGCGTAGAAGACAATATTTTAGCGGTGTTAGAGGCTACCAACAAAGGCACACCGAAATCACGCAAGAAGTTCGCCATGAGCATGCTGGAAGAATTCGGCGTGGAACACAAGCAACACGCCATGGGTGTGAGTCTGTCTGGCGGTGAACGCCGCCGCGTGGAAATTGCCCGCGCCGTGGCTTTGGAGCCTTCATTTATTTTACTGGATGAACCCTTCGCGGGCATTGACCCATTGTCAGTTAAAGATATTCAACGCGTTATTCGTATGCTGCAACACCGTGGAATTGGCGTGCTGATTACCGATCATAACGTGCGTGAAACATTGGGTATTTGTAACCGAGCTTACATCTTAACCGATGGCAAAGTCCTAGTCGGTGGTACGCCTGATGAAATCATGCAAGACACGCGGGCCAAGGCAGCTTACTTAGGTGACGACTTCCGATTATAAGCCAAGTGCTTGCTAGACTTAGCCAGCCTTAAACCGCATATCGTCTTAATTACACCGTGCAGCTTGGCGCGTACATTTAGTGCTTGGCCTTTGTAAATATCAGTGGTATAAAATGGTTAGCATGGATGCTAGCAATACAAATAGTGGCCGATGAAGCAAAGCCTTAAATCGACACTCAAGCAAACTTCCTCTTTCTCTTTGCGGCAACAAGATGCCGTGCGCACCCTCCAACTGACCAGCACCGCGCTGGCTCAAGAAATCCAGCAAGAGCTGAATATTAATCCGTTTCTTGAGCTAGCAGATACTCACGAGAGCTTAACCGATCCCTTACAGGCATTGCCAGATGGTGAGGATAATCTGTCCCCGGAGCACTTTAAAAAAGACGAAGGTCTAGTTCAAACAGATAGTTTGACAGAAAATACGCAAAGCACCGAAATGGCGCTCGATATTCCTGCGTATGCGCAAAATATCAATGTAGCACCCAGCTACAATCAACCAAGCAGGAATACATCCAATAACAGCCGCCGCTATATTGAATCACTCAGCGCGAGCAATTTGTCCTTACAGGCCCATCTGCATAAACAAGCAGGCAAAACGCCACTTAATGAAAAACAGCATGCCTTGCTGGCCTTATTAATTGATAGCGTTGAAGACAACGGCTATCTCGGCACCTCACTGCAAGAGCTGCGTGATTACTTTGGCGATCAACTTCCGATCACGTTAGCTGAGCTTGAAAACTGTTTAGCTGTATTGCAGCAATTTGAGCCGACTGGCGTGGGCTGCCGAGATTTATCTGAGTGCCTAAGCCTGCAACTTACAGCCATGGAGGGCAACACCACTGAGCAGCAACTGGCTTTGGAGTTGGTGCACCATCATTTACCGCTGCTGGGCGCGAAAAAAATGGCGGCGTTACGCAAAAAACTGAGCGTTAGCCAAACAACACTGGACAAAATCATTAGCCTTATCCAAAGCTTAGATCCTAATCCTGGTGCCTGTTTTGAATCTACCATGACTATTTACATCAGTGCCGATATCTTCGTCGAGCGCATTGATGACCGCTGGCAAGCCTATTTAAACAAAGGCAACACTCCGCAGCTGGCCTTATCGCCTTATACCGAAGCATGGATGAAAGCAGCTAAAACCAGCGCAGAACAAAAACCTTTGCAAGAACACCTTGAGCGCGCCAAGCGTCTACTTTCACAACTTGAAGGCCGTCACCAAACTTTGCTGGCTATTGCAGGACAAATTATTGAGCAACAACAAGACTACTTCAATGACGGCGATATCGCCATGAAACCACTTAGCTTGAAGCACATTAGCGATGCGCTGGGCATTCATGTGTCTACTGTTTCGCGCGCAGTGAATGGCAAATACTTACTCTATAAAGGCCGTTTGATTGAGCTAAAAACCTTTTTCTCAGCGAGCCTTGCACAGCAATCTGGCGACACTTCTGCCACCAGCGTAAAAAGCATCATCAAGCAGCTAATCGCCGAAGAACCGCCTAACCGACCCATTTCTGACAACGCGCTTACTGAGCAGTTAGCCAAGAGTGGCATTAAAATTGCCCGGCGCACAGTGGCTAAATACCGAGAACAACTTAAAATTCCCGCTTCCTCGATGAGAAAGCACCTGTAAACCAGAGTGGCCATAAGCTACCAAATTTAGGAGAAAAACTATGCAAATTGCGATCAGTGGACAACACCTAGAAGTGACTTCCTCACTAAAAAGTCATGTGGAAAGTAAACTGGAAAAGATAATCAATCACTTTGATCACCTCACCCAAGCCAATGTTGTGTTACATATAGAAAAAGAAGACCACATGGCAGAAGTGAACTTACACGCTAAAGGCACCTCTATCCATGCCACTGGATTGGCAGAAAATATGTACGCCGCTATTGATTCAATGGCGCAAAAACTTGATCGTCAAGTGTTAAAACACAAAGCCAAATTGACTAGGCACCGCTGAATAATAAATCAAGCTTAACCTAACAAAATGCCGTGAAGAGCACGGCGCTAGGCTATTATGGGCTAGCAAACGCTTGCCCATAATTGGCTTTATTTTTATCGAAGTAATGCTTCAATAGCATGTGGTTGGTTGATGAGTCAGCAGATAGGAACAAACTGACCCTGGAAGACAATCGAAAGTGATAAGACACCTAAGATTTGATCTGATACCATTGATCAAAAATTTTTGAAGATGAAATCATGACGGCAACTACTGACAGCACAACCACTGTGTTTACAGGACGCTGCTATTGCGGTGCGACAACAGTCAGAACAACACAAGCGCCGCAAACCATCGCCTATTGCCACTGCATCGATTGCCGACGTTGGACAAGTGCGCCAGTTGCCGCTTTCGCTGCATTTGATGAAAAAGTAGTTACATTTGCTCCAAATGAAGGCCGTCATATTACCGCTAACCCTGGCGTAACCCGTACATTTTGTGCCACATGCGGATCACCACTTACTGGACGCTACGATTATCTCCCAGGACAAGTTTACATCGGAGTATCGATTTTTGATCAGAGTAGCGACCTCGAGCCAAAAATTCACACTCATGAGTCAGAGCGACTGTCGTGGCTTCACATCGACGATGACTTGGAACGGATTTCTTCTTCGGGGCGCTCAAAGATTAACGAAGCATCAAAATAGACCATAAAATACAATTTCATTAAATCGCTATGCCCGCTTTTTCACCGACAAAAATTATTATTATCAGCGGTTTATCCGGCTCTGGCAAAACCATTGCTTTACAATCGCTGGAAGACATCGGCTATTATTGCATCGATAACTTGCCTTTAGCCTTACTGCCTGAGTTTGCTACACACCTATCGCAATCAACCTCGCATAACCATCTGGCAGCGGTGAGTATTGACTCACGTAATTTGGATTTTGATCGCGCCATTGAAGATCATCTAGATGGTATAAAAACACAACGCATTGAGCATGAACTATTATTTATCGATGCAAACCAAGACGAATTACTACGTCGCTACAGCGAAACACGCCGGCGCCACCCCTTAACCAATGAGCAAACCACGTTGGTGGAAGGCATTGAGCAAGAAAGCAAACTGCTTGAGCCAATTAAAGCACGCGCCACTCGCATCATTGATACTACGGGATTAACTCCGCACGAATTACGCGAGAAGATCCGCCTGATCGCCGGCGAGCAGCACCAAGGTGCCCAGCTGTTATTTGAATCTTTTGGCTTCAAACACGGCGTGCCGCGCGAGGCTGATTTTGTATTTGATGTGCGCTGCTTGCCCAACCCGCATTGGGACAAGGACATCAAGCACCTCAGTGGCCTTGATCAAGGCGTGATTGACTTTTTGCAGGCCAAACCAGAGGTAAGCGAAATGGTGGATGATATCGCTAGTTTTATTGCCAAATGGCTGGAACGCTTCCAAGCTGATAACCGCAGCTACCTAACCATTGCCATTGGCTGCACCGGCGGACGCCATCGCTCGGTTTATACGTCCACACAGCTACGGAATTTTTTCAAAAAACAGGGCATTAAAGTACAAATTCAGCACCGTGATTTAGTCAGCTAGGGCCCTCGCTTCATACCCATCTGCAATCTTCAATAAGCGCGCCATTCAATTAAAGAGTGCGTTAAAATCAGCCGCTGTTTGATTTACACACCAAAGCAATGACGCAGCCATACGACTTTTCTTCTATTGAAGCGCAAGCCCAGCAGTATTGGGATGATAATGAATGCTTCAAAGTCACCGAAGACCCCAGCAAAGAAAAGTATTATTGCCTATCAATGCTGCCTTACCCTTCGGGCCAGCTGCACATGGGCCATGTGCGCAACTATACCATTGGCGACGTCATCAGCCGTTACCAACGAATGTTAGGCAAAAATGTGCTGCAACCGATGGGCTGGGATGCGTTTGGGCTGCCCGCTGAAAACGCGGCTATCAAACACAAAATGCCGCCCGCTAAGTGGACTTACGAAAACATTGATTACATGAAGCAGCAGCTCAAAAGCTTGGGCTTTGCTTATGATTGGAGCCGTGAACTGGCCACCTGTAAACCCGATTATTACAAGTGGGAGCAATGGTTTTTTACTAAGCTAGTGGAAAAGGGCTTAGCATACAAAAAAATGGCGGTGGTCAACTGGGACCCTGTTGAGCAGACCGTGCTGGCTAATGAGCAAGTAGTAGATGGCCGTGGTTGGCGCTCAGGCGCGGTGGTGGAGCGCAAAAAAATTCCGCAGTGGTTTATTGCGATCACTCAGTATGCACAAGAATTGCTGGACGATATCGACGGCCTTGATGGCTGGCCCGATGCCGTGCGCACTATGCAACGTAACTGGATTGGCCGTTCAGAAGGCCTTGAATTCGCCTTTGATTTGCCGGGCCATGACCCTGTAGAAGTCTATACCACTCGCCCCGACACCATCATGGGCATCACCTTCATCTCCGTCGCTGCTGAACATCCACTAGCGCTGGAAGTAGCCAAAACAAACTCCGAAGTGGCTACCTTCGTCGAAGAATGCAAGTCAGTTAAAACAGCTGAAGCCGACTTAGAAAAGATGGAGAAGCGCGGCGTACCGCTTGGCGTTAATGCTATCCACCCCATCACCGGCGAAGAAGTACCAGTGTGGGCGGCCAACTTTGTGTTGATGGGGTACGGCACGGGCGCAGTAATGGCCGTACCGGCGCACGACCAACGTGACTGGGAATTTGCCCACAAACATGGCATTAAAATTCGTCCAGTAATTAAAAGCGGTGGCAAAACACACGATTATGATCAATCATCAATGCTCGACAAAGGCGTGTGTGTAAACTCGGGCGAGTTTGACGGCTTAAATTTTGATGATGCTTTTGAGGCGATCACCCAAAAATTGGAAGCTCAGGATAAAGGCCAGCGAAAAACAAATTACCGCCTGCGCGACTGGGGCGTGTCACGCCAACGCTATTGGGGCTGCCCTATTCCGATTATTTATGACGAAAAAGACGGCTTGCATGTGGTGCCGACCGAGGACTTGCCAGTACGCTTGCCTGAAGACGTGGCTTTTTCAGGAGTGAACTCGCCGATTAAAAGCGACCCTGATTTTATCAACACCACCGTGCCAGGCACAGATCAAGCGGGCACCCGCGAAACCGACACCTTCGACACCTTCTTTGAGTCGTCGTGGTATTTTGCCCGTTACACCTGCCCTGGGGCAGATGCTTCAATGCTAGACGAACGCGCCAACTATTGGCTGCCAGTGGATCAGTACGTGGGCGGCATTGAACACGCCGTACTGCATTTGTTGTACGCTCGCTTTTTCCATAAGCTGATGCGTGATGAAGGCTTGGTTGATTCTGACGAGCCATTCACCCACTTACTTACACAAGGCATGGTGCTAAAAGACGGCAGCAAAATGTCTAAATCTAAGGGTAATACCGTGGACCCGCAAACCATGATTGATCAATACGGCACCGATACGGTCCGCGTATTCATGATGTTTGCCGCACCGCCAGAGCAATCGCTGGAGTGGAATGGTGATGCCGTGGCCGGCGCACACCGATTTTTAAGCCGTTTATGGAAATTCATTCACCAGCATGCAGATGCTTTTGTTACGGCGAGTGATGGGCTTAATGCACAAGGCCACAGCAATGCAGGCGATGATAAAGCTGCTAAGGCCTTGCGTAATCAAACCCACACTATGCTACAAAAGGCCAGTCGCGATTATGAGCGCCATCAATTTAACACGGTGGTGGCTTTATGCATGGAGTTATTAAATAACTTAGAAAAAGCCAACCCAGACAAAACGCCCACACATGCAGCAGTTTGCTTAGAAGCAAGTATCGCACTGCTTAAAATATTGGCACCGGTCGCGCCGCATATTTCTCATGCATTATGGCGTGCCATTAAACAGCCCGGCGACATCATTGATGCCTCGTGGCCCGTGCTAGACGAACAAGCTTTGGTTCAAGACACCATCAAAATGGTGGTACAAATCAATGGCAAAAAGCGCGCCGAGATTGAAGTGGCGGCTGACCTAGATAAAGAACAAGTTGAAGCCCTAGCGATACAACACGAAGCCGTACAACGCAATCTTGAAGGCCTGACCACCCGCAAAGTGATTGTGGTACCGGGGCGCTTGGTTAATATTGTTGCGACAGCCTAGCTAGCAATAAAAACTCCTCACCCGCCG
>CALIFM010000181.1 GCA_938021685.1 uncultured Gammaproteobacteria bacterium
CTGACACCGAAGTACCGTGCGGCACATCAATGGTAACCACATTTTTAGGCTGTGGGTTGATTGGATCTTTAGCCAAGTCTTCCACTGATGAAGCCTTCATGCGAATAGTCTGCCCATCAATGCCGCTAAACGTGCCATTGACAAACACCACCACACTATCGCCCGGTAAAATCAAATTTTGCATGCAATCTAATGCACTCCAACCAGTGCCGGCCACACCATAGGTATAGGTGTTTTTAGTACCCCAGGCAGTGCGCAGCATCTCTTTGGCTTCAATCATGCCGCGCACCACATCTTTTTGCATGTGGTCTGCCACACCTGCTTTATAAAAACGCTCCAAAACGCGTGGATCAGTATTGCCAGGGCCAGGGCCGGCAGCAAGGGTATGCGGTACTTCTAAGGTTGGGTAAATAGTCACGTTGTCTCTCGATTGTTATAATTTAATATGATCTGATACTAGCAGGCCGGCACGGCAAATTAGACAGCTACAACATCCAATTTATATACCAAAGCTGCGCCATTGCTATGCAAGTTGATTCATCAAGCAATATAGCTGATCATTACTGCAATGTTTATCTTATACCGACAGTTTGAACCGTAAATAAACCACCTCTCTTTCGCACAGCTATCTAGCAACACCAACGCTTTACAGCTTTACAGTTGCGATGCAGAATAAGCGCACAGTAGCAATGCTACTGACCTACAAAACACTCACATATAGAATCTATGAGCAAACCTAAAGTCACCTTAACCCGCCGCTGGCCCGCCTCAGTTGAAGCCATCTTGCAAGATGAATTTGACGTCACATTTAATAAAGATGACAAGCCGCTAACATTGGCGCAACTGCATACTGCATTACAAAACAGTGACGCAGTTTGCCCCACGGTATCCGATAAAATTGATGCAAAGGTGCTAGGCGCAGCTGATATCAAAGCCACACTATTAGCCAGCTACGGCGTAGGCTACAATCATATTGACATGGGCGCAGCTCAAGCGGCCAGCTTAAGCGTAACCAATACACCTGGTGTGCTGACCGACTGCACCGCTGATCTCGCCATCACCCTGATGCTAATGTGCGCACGCCGTGCTGGCGAGGGTGAGCGCGAGCTACGTGCAGGCCAGTGGACTGGTTGGCGCCCGACCCATATGATGGGCCGAAGCCTTAAAGGCAAGACCTTGGGTCTTGTTGGTATGGGCCGCATCGCCCACGCCACGGCCAAGCGCGCTGCGCATGGCTTTGGCATGAACATTATTTACTACAATCCGCGCCCCGCTAAAGCTGAAAACTTGGCTGATATTAAAGCTGTAAAATGTAACGGTATTGATGAGGTATTAGCACAAGCTGATTTTATTTCCCTGCACTGCCCTGGTAGCCCCGAAACCCATCACCTTATTAACGAATCTGCACTGAGCAAAATGAAGCCATCTGCATTTTTAATCAACACTGCACGCGGTGATGTAGTCCAAGAATCGGCCTTGATTAAGGCTTTACGCAATCAACAAATTGCCGGTGCAGGGCTAGATGTTTTTGAATTCGAACCTAATATATCTGCTGATTTAATGCAGCTAAATAACGCCGTATTACTACCACATCTAGGCAGCGCCACTGAAGAAACTCGCATTGCCATGGGTCTGCGTGTAGTAGACAACTTAAGAGCCTACTTTTCTGGCAATACGCCGCCTGATAAGTTGATTTAGCAACCATATGGAACAAGCTCAGCTTAAGTCGCATCATGCTTTACTAAGAGATAAAGCCAGTTTGAAGAATGCCTCCAAATTTAATATTGCTAACATTTTGGACTTAAATTGGCATAGCTGTGGGCATTTATTAGTAAACTTATAGGACAAACTTACCCTAAATTAGAAAAAAAGTTCAATTTTAAGCCAAATTCATGGCAGACTAGAGCCTGGCTTGAAGATGCAAGTGGTAGTTATGTGTGTGCACCTCTTGCAACATTTTAAGTTCAAGCTTGAATAACAATGGCTGCATTGCTAGCAGCATCAAGCTATCAAAATTTACTATTCTATTAGAGGAGAATTTTATGCAAAAACGTAAACACCTTAAGTCTTTAGCCCTTGCGGGCAGCCTTCTACTCGGCGCCAGCAGTGCAGCAAACGCCTGCGGCACCATTGAGATGGGTGACTTTGACTGGAACAGCGCCAAGCTGCACACGGCCATCGGCACATTCATTCTAGAAAACGGCTATGGCTGCACGGTGAACACCACAACTGGTTCGACTATTCCAATCATGGCAGCGCTCTATGAGCAACAGCTCGATGTGGTAATGGAAGTGTGGTATGACAACATTACTGATCAATTTGACCCTGCTGAAGCAGAAGGCAAAGTACGTCGTGTGGGCGTGAATACACCCGACTCGGCTCAAGGCTTTTATGTAGATAAAGCCACCGCTGAGAAGCACGGCATCAAGTCAGTAGAAGACATGAAAAACAAAGAAATTGCTGCTTTGTTCGCCGACCCTGAAGACCCGAGCAAAGGCCGCATGACCAGCTGTATTTCTGGCTGGACTTGCTACACCATCAACGCGGTGAAGCACAAATCCTATGGCCTTGATGAGTATTACACAAACTTCGATCCGGGCAATGGCGGCGCACTGGATGCAGCCATCAAAGGCGGCTTTGACAAAGGCAATCCTGTTTTCACGTATTACTGGGAGCCAACGGCCTTAATGGGGTCAGTGGATTTGGTGAAGCTGGAAGAGCCCACCTTCGACAAAGCCACTTGGGACGGCATGATGGAAGTGGTTGATGACGTTAAAGAAAACGGCGCAGAGGCGATGAAAGAAGTGCCTGTGACCGCTTATAACGACATGGAACTTCCGATCGGTATCAGCACCCGCTTGGATAAAGACGAGCCTGAAATTGTTGAATTCTTCAAGAACTACACCATTTCGTCTGCTGGCGTGAGC
>CALIFM010000182.1 GCA_938021685.1 uncultured Gammaproteobacteria bacterium
TGATCAATGACACAAATAAATATATCCTAAATATATCCGTTACTATAACGGAACTAGGCTGCACTTAACATTGGGCTATGTAAGTCCGAATGAGTACGAAAAACCTCTTATCAATCTGTGCAATTAAACCAACCTAAAACATCTTAAGTGGAGTTAGCAACCGATACTTTGGAGTCAAATCAAGTTAACCTGACAGTGCCATTGATTTGTCTGGCATTGGCCCCATATTTATTGACAGTGATCAAATTGGTTTAGCTTTACTTCCGATCACCAAAAATGCGTGACTTTTGAAGGACCACAGGTCTTTGATGAGTTAATGGTACTTTATGCCACGCTATTTCTTCCGTTCCTACCCTTGACTTGAAATGCTCACATCCATTTCAGCAGGGCTGCAGTTTCACCATGCTTTAGTAAAATATTTCGCGATATAACCTTTGTAGGTTTTATCACTGCTTAACAATGCGTATTGCTGCTTAATTTAGGCAGTGAAAAGTTATTGAAGCACCCAACAACACGATTCAAAACCATAGGCTAATATCATGAGCAAAGAAAAGAAAGGCAACAAAGAAGGTAAGAAAGAACCTCTCTTAAGCCCTAAAGAAAAAAAGGCAGCGAAGAAAGCTAAAAAATCAGCCAAAACCGCACTCGACCATTAAGGTGAAAAATGATCAGGTAGCACAGATGAAAAAACTTGGTGTAACTCATGAAACAAAGTCAATATATCACCACCAAAAATATAGATACAACAAGCTCAGTGACGCGCTTAACTTCGCAAAGATACACTCTGGTGAGAAAGCAAAGAACGTAAAAAAATAAAGCATAGCGGCTTGTTCTTTCTTTGTACACACTGTTGATCTGGAGTAGGTTTATGGGCAATTAATTTTTTGATCGAGTATCAACTAAATTTTAAATGCATCGATAAAGGCTGAGGGCCACATCACTATGGAAAAATATTTACTTCTTACTCCAGGACCGGTTAACGTTACTAACAACGTCAGGTCGGCAATTGGAAGTGCTGATATCTGCCATCGCGAACCGGACTTTGAGGCTCTATTGAGAAGCATTGAAGATAAGCTGCTCAGCTTGTTTGATCTTTCTAAAACGAGTGGCTCTAAAAACAATGCAACCCATGATTACCGAGCAGTGGTAATCACAGGCTCTGGCTCAGCCGCGAATGAATCAATGTTGTCATCCGTCGTTGGCGAAAAAAACATACTCATTATCTCGAATGGCGAGTTTGGAGATCGCCTGTATGCAACTTCCAAAATTTATAATAAAAACACATTCCTGCTTCAATTTCCCTGGGGCAAGAAACTCGATCTCAAGCGCATTAGGCGCTACCTAACACAACAAAAAATCGATGTGATCGCAATGGTCCATCACGAAACCAGCTCAGGCCGCCTAAACTCACTATACGAAATTGGTGGGCTAGCAAAGGCGAATAACGCCACCTTCATAGTTGATTGTGTAAGCAGTGCGGGAGCTGATGTAATTGATGTTAAACGCAATAACATTGCGTTCTTTTCTAGCTCTAGCTCAAAAGCAATCGGCTCTTATCCAGGCCTTTCGTTTGTGGTTGGCCGACGTTCTGCTTTTGAGTCGCTCAAGCATCTTCCTGCCAAGACCTCATATTTAAACCTGTATACGTTTTATTCATTTTTAAGCACCGCCATGCAAACTCCAAATACACCAGCGGTTCCGCTGTTTTTTGCCTTAAACCAAGCATTGAAAAACATACTTGACGAAGGGGTGACCAATCGTTATGCCAGCCTACAAAGCAAAGCAGACATCCTGCGTAAAGGCATGAAAGCAATGGGGTTAACGTTCCTCCTAAAGGAAAAGGACATGTCTTCCATGCTTACCACGGTGTATGTGCCAGCATACGTTGATGTCAGGGTGTTGCGTGATCGATTAAGAAAGGAGTCAATTATTATTTACGAGGGTAAGGGTTGTTTTAAAAATAAGGTGTTTCAGGTAGGCAGTATTGGCGATGTTTCGATCAAACAAATTGAGCATTTCCTGAAAACACAAGAAGCCATACTCAACAATTTACGCCCTACGGTAAAAAGCGAAGCAGCGTCTACCATAGGACCTGACTTAAGCGTTTCAAAACTTGTTCCATTAACTGTTTTACCATCACTAACGCCGGAGATAGTGCAGTGACCAGCAGGCTCAATCGCTTATGGCAGACGAAAACGAAAGACGATGAGTATTGGTCGTCTTTTATCACTTCACCGCTTGCGATTGCTTTGAACTATCTATTGGTTGATGTTAAGTGGTTAACACCCAACCGAATTACCCTGCTTTCGTTTATTGTTGCCCTGCTGTCGGCAGCTTTTATTTTAGTTGGAAGCACAGCAAGTTTTATTTTCGCTGCTGTATTAATAAACCTTAGCCACGTTCTAGACTGCATGGACGGGCAAATGGCGCGCTACCGCGGCTCTGCTTCACTAACCGGTGGTTATTACGATAGGTTGACTGACCAATTGCAGGTCATTATCTGGTTTGGTGCAGTCGGTTATACGGCATTTTTACAATCCTATAGCGTAATACCGCTGATGTTGGCATTTGTTGGGGTTGCATTTTATTCTTTGCGTGGCTACGTGAAATACATATGCTTGCATACACTTATGCAACGTGATTCGAGCTACTTGGATAAACTTACAGAGAAGCAAAAAGAGACCGAATCGCGCGCCGCCGCCGGCTTAGGTTTTGGCTTGCGTGCAAACCTTAGATGGTTTTTAGGGCAACAAAAAAAGATACTCGACTTTAATGAAGGGGTATTCATTTTCATGTTGTCGATAGCCCTCATTTTCAACATATTAACTCCTATGCTATGGGTGTTTGCGATTAGCCAGCTCGCGCTAGGACTGCTTCGCGCTC
>CALIFM010000183.1 GCA_938021685.1 uncultured Gammaproteobacteria bacterium
AAATATTGATAAGTTTATTGAAGGTGATGGCTTAGATTCTAATCGTGAGCAAGAAATTGGTCAGCACATTGGTTATCGCTATGATGTGAATTTGGTGCCAGACATGGATCGCTGTTCGGATTTCCTAAAGAAATACATGGACATCATGGGTTGGACCGATCTCAACTGGCTGGAAGATGTGCACATGGGCTATGAAGAAGGCAAGCCGGCGGTATTTGACCGCAATATCAATGGCTGGGTACAAGTGCCTGAAGATATCAAGTTGCCTGATAATCAGCAAGACCGTGACATGATTGCGCGAGAATTGCTGATTAAGTTTCAGATGTCTAAATCACACCCAATGGTGGATTTGGTGAAGGCTTATAAGAAATTTTAGACAGAGAAATAAAACAGCATCCAGATAGGGCAGCATTAGGCTGCCTTGTTTGTTTATAGCGAAGCTTATTGTATGACTTTCGTGCTTATTAGTCGCTGTTAGGTAAAGAAGCGATTAAACCCCCTGTTATGATTGCTGGCATCAATAAATGAAGCGCAAAGCATCATTTCTTTTTATAATCAGCACAGCTCATACCTTAGCTTGTCAGCAGTTTGCTGCAACTAAGTATAAACACCAGCAATGTTGCTTGCCGAATACGGCAAGCGTACTGCATTAATCTAAAAAACTATTATCAGAGTTGAATTATGGCTAAATCAGATATCGAAATCGCCCGCGAAGCAACCATGCAGCCTATCGGCGAAATTGGCAAGAAGCTATCTATTCCTAATGAGGCTTTGCTGCCTTTTGGTCACACCAAAGCTAAGGTAAGCCTTGATTACATCAACACCTTAAAAGACAAGCCAGACGGCAAGTTGATTTTAGTGACGGCTATTTCTCCTACTCCAGCAGGTGAAGGTAAAACTACGACCTCGATTGGCCTCAGTGACGGTTTGAACCGCATTGGCAAGCAAACCATGACGTGCCTGCGTGAGCCAAGCCTTGGCCCATGTTTTGGCATGAAAGGCGGTGCGGCAGGTGGCGGTTACGCCCAAGTGGTGCCGATGGAGGACATCAACTTGCATTTTACTGGTGATTTTCATGCTATTGGTGCAGCACACAACTTGCTTTCAGCGATGGTGGATAATCACATTTATTGGGACAACGAATTAGATATTGATGTGCGTCGTATTAACTGGGGTCGTGTAGTAGACATGAACGACCGCTCGTTACGTAACATCGTAACTTCGCTTGGAGGCGTAACCAATGGCTTCCCGCGCCAGACAGGTTTTGATATCACGGTTGCATCTGAAGTAATGGCGATTTTCTGTTTGGCTAGCGATATGCAAGATTTGGAGCGCCGCCTTGGTAATATCATTATTGGTTATAACCGCAAGCGCAAGCCAGTGCGTGCTAAAGATGTAAAAGCGGCTGGCCCAATGGCAGTACTACTTAAAGATGCCTTTATGCCCAACTTGGTGCAAACATTGGAAAATAACCCTGTATTTATCCATGGCGGCCCGTTTGCGAATATTGCTCACGGTTGTAACTCAATGATGGCGACTAAAACGGCATTGAAACTAGCTGACTATGTGGTAACTGAAGCAGGCTTTGGCGCTGATTTGGGTGCTGAAAAATTCATGGACATTAAATGTCGTAAAGGTGGTTTTAACCCGAGTACAGTAGTGATTGTTGCCACAGCCCGCGCATTAAAAATGAACGGTGGTGTAGCTAAGAATGATTTGGTAGGCGAGGATGTGGACGCGATTAAGCGCGGCGCAGAAAACTTAGGTCGTCATATCAATAACGTTAAAGGTTTTGGTGTGCCCGTGATTGTGGCTATCAACGGTTTTGTGACCGACACTGCTAACGAGATCAAGGCAATTCAAGATTACTGCAAGCAGTTTGACGTGGACGTAGTGCCATGCACTCACTGGTCGGACGGTGGCGCGGGTACCGAAGAGTTGGCGACCAAGGTGGCGGCGATGGTTGATGCCGATACCGCTAAGTTTAAGACCATGTACGAGGATGAGTTGCCCTTGTTGGATAAGGCACGCAAGATTGCTCAGACCTTATACGGCGCGGAAGATATTGCTGTGGATAAAGAAGCGCAAACCGCGATTAAGCAATTTGAGAAAAACGGTTTTGGCCATTTGCCAATTTGCATGGCTAAAACACAGTACAGCTTCTCAACGGACCCAACTCTTTTGGGTGCGCCTTCGGGCCACACTATCGGCATTCGCGAAGCGCGTTTATCAGCTGGAGCTGAGTTTGTGGTGCTGGTCTGCGGTGAGATTATGACCATGCCTGGCTTGCCACGTGTGCCGTCGGCCAACAGTATTCGTATCAATGACGAGGGCCTAGTAGAAGGCTTGTTCTAAGCCTGCTGCAGCTAGCCCCATCTTGCGCTTGGTTATAACTAAGTGGCTAATAACCTAGATCGTAATTTGGGTAATAATCTGCGAAGTGATGAGCAGGGCGAAGCCGCCCTGCGCCATCAATTTTTGGTATGGCAGTGTTTGTTGCGCCAATATGCGATACGTAACGACGAGGGAAGACCGCCGCAGGGTGGGCGTGCGGCGTATAAACTGTCACATGAAAGTCGTCAGTGGCAAGGGCCGATTGTGGTGCTGCCGAATAAAGCTGATGCGTCGGTGATTACCACGCAGTTTCGCTTTGCCGCCAAGAAAACTCATGATCCGCGCTTGCGCCGTGAAACGGCACTGAAGCATTTAGCCGAGGCCTATTACCAGCAGGCTGATTCGTTCACTGATCAGCTCACTGCTTTATTTGCTTTGCATAGTCCCACGGTGCAGGCAATGATCGAGGTTGGTGGCTTGACCCTACGCTTTGCCCAAGCCAATCAGCAGTACGACATCCCTTGCGCAGTACGCTTATGCCAGACGAACGAACCACTGTATCAGTTTACTTATTGGCATAATTATCTGTTCAATGCAACGTTGCCTGGCGAAGTGGATGTGGTTTGCTTTTCTCCTGATTGGATGCAAGCAAAATTCACCCAGCTGCCCACGGACTAAAGCGCATAGTAGATCCCCATCCGTGTTTTGCGGTAGGCTTTTAATTGATGGTTGTGTTTGCTGCTTTGTGGCTCGCCATTTTAGGTGCTATGAGTCGCTCGTAATAAAAAATGAGCATTAATGACACGGCACTAAGTAGCGCGAAGCTTCCCACTAAGGGCAACACGGTTTGGTTATAAGCTGCGCCGACCAAGTAGCCTAAGCCTAAAGAGACAAAGTTGCTGATGGAGCCCACCAAAGATGAAGCTAGGCCGGCGATGTGACCATGAGGCTCTAGTGCGATGGCGTTAAAATTGCCGAAAAGTAAACCGATCATCAAGAAGCTAAGCACTAAATAAACCATAAACGACAATAAGCTAGGTGCGGTGTATAAGGATATTAACAAAAACACCATGGATAACACGCATACGCCAGCCAGTGATACTCTGCAAAGCAGCTGCATACCAAAGCGCA
Organism: uncultured Gammaproteobacteria bacterium; assembly: GCA_938021685.1. GTDB lineage: Bacteria > Pseudomonadota > Gammaproteobacteria > Arenicellales > Poriferihabitantaceae > JAAELZ01. The sequence continues at coordinate 3,466 of CALIFM010000183.1, forward strand.
TTACCAGCTTGGAGTTGGAGTAGGACGCGATGCCCAAGGCAATGGCTAAGATGGCGAAGTAGAAGGCAAACTGATCGCCCAAAGCGTATTGTTCTTGCAAGATTTGCTGCGATGAATTGAGAAAGCCGACGAAGGCGCCGAATACCAAGCCAGCGGCGACGGTATATATCGCAGTGGTGGGGTGGCGGATGATCTCTAGAAAGCCGCGTGCAATGTGATTAAAGTTCAGCGGAGTGCGCTTCTCCGGCGGTAAGGTTTCGGCTTGGCGCAGTGCCAGCCATAGCCAAGTGATTGATGATAAAGCTACAAACAGCCAGAAGATAACCCGCCAATGGAAGAAGTTTAAGATTACTTGCCCAATCGCGGGGGCGATAGCGGGCACGATGAGAAACATCACCATCACCAAGGACATCACCCGTGCCATCTCGCGGCCTTTGCTTTGGTCACGGATGATGGCCGTGCAAATGATGCGCGGCCCCGCGACCCCCAACCCCTGCAAGAAGCGCCCCCATAACATAGCTAAATAGGTTTCGGCGAAGGCCGAAATTAAGCAACCGATAATGAACAGCGCAATACCAAAGTAAATCGGGTTTTTGCGGCCAAAGGCATCAGATATGGGACCGTAGATAAGCTGTGCAAAAGCTAAGCCTAAAAACAGCACTGAAATCATGTGTTGGCGCTGGTTTTCGTGCGTCACGCCGAGATCAGTGGAAATTTCATTGAGGCCGGGTAGAATGGTATCGATGGACAAAGCCACAATCGACATCAACATGGCCATTAAGGCGATGTATTCGTAAAAGGGTTGGGGCGTTGTTTGCTGCACTTTTGTCTAGGAAGTATGGCTTTAAGTTTTGAGCTAGGTTTGTTTATCAAAGGCGCCCTTGTGCTTCAGGGACATGGCTTAGAGCTGAAAAAAGTAGTTGGCTTATTCGCTACCTTGTTTTGATATGGCGCCGTTGACGAACTTAACGAAATCCGCGTCGTAAATCGCTTGCCCATAGGGGCTGTTTGCCCAACTATGCGACATTGGAGGTTTGGAGTAAAAAGCAGAAATCAGATTTTCCAAGTCTTGCAAGTCGTCGGGTGTGGTGATGGACTTGTAATGGCCCCAGTGTAGTCGCATCCAGCATTGGCACAAGGTGTCAACCTGTAATGCGTCCTCAATATTTAGATTAAGCAAATCGCCCAACTGTTCATAGACGGAGTCTAACTGCGAAGATTTGAGCCAATTTTGGCGCAATGAGGCGTTGTTCACCATTACAAGATCAATTTCTCGCACGCCTATGGATCTCGCCATGCGAGACGTGTCTGCTGCTGCAAGTCTTGCGAATCGAACTTGCAGTGCTAAATACAATAAGGAAACAACTATTGCAATGACGCCAATAACTTCAGCAACTGCCGATATTACAGTCCAATTTAGATTCATAAGTGCTTATCCAACCATATACACATGCTGTTTATAATACTTCCCATCAGCCTTGATAGTAGATTGTGTATCAAAATTAGTCCACGCTTCTTTGTTTTTATCTGATGTGCCGTTGTTAGGTCGCTAATGCTTGCCTAATCTGTGAGTAGGGCTGATCATGTTGTAGCTTGAATCTGTTTTTTAATTTGTAATGCTTTTACTTGAATGGCAATATTTGTTAACAAAGGAAATAGGCGAATATGTTCCAAAGCATTGGAAGTAAATGAGCATGTTGCGATAGTCTTTTAATTAGAAATAACAAAAAGAGGCCAATAAAAATTGCGTAAGGAATGGTCCACTACATCTTGCTTGATATTGACAGCATTGGTAAAACAATGACGATTACTTTGTCAAAAACCTCGGGAAGCCGCCAGTTTCATCGATGGACATAACCAAGAATAGGTAGGCTCCAAATTTCTAAAACCGTCGTGATTTTAAAGAATAGATATATGTTTCATCAACCCATGAGTTTAATAGGCAGATTAGGCTTATGATTAACAACTGAAAACTTGAAAATCAAACAGCGATGGTTGCTTCATTGTTAAGGTCAAAGCCACCGATACTTACGTCGGAAGTACTTTTCGTTAAATGCCCAAAGAAACCCAGCACAGTAAAATGCATGGCCATCAAAAATAGCTCGAATACGATAAACGACAAAACCATAATCAAGATTGCTCTTTGTGGCCGGTTGAACAGATTGACCCAAGTTATAGCAAGCAAGTGTTTTTGGTTAAGTGAACTTTCAGACAAAACTATCAATGCTTCTTTTATAGCTCAAGCGCTTCTCGAATAAACACCGTTATATCACCAATTTCCTCAGGGCTAACCGAATGCTGCATTGGGTAATGATGCCACTGCACGTTATAGCCCATGGCTTGTAGTTGTTCGTGGCTTTGTTGTGCGAGCGTGATAGGGATAACAGGATCATGCTGGCCGTGAGCCATAAAAATGGGGATGTTGGCGTTTTCGTTACTGCGTTCAGCTTCGGTTTTATGAGGCAGTGGCAAGTAAGTGGACAGCGCCATAATACCAGCCAGTGATTGATGGTAGCGCAGGCCAGTGTACAGCACTACTGCGCCGCCTTGAGAAAAGCCCGCTAATAAGATGTGTTCGCTAGCCACACCGCGCGCAATTTCTTGCTCGATCAACGCTTTCACTGTGGCGGTTGATTCTTTAAGACCTGCCTCATCAGCTCGGTCTTCAAAGCTCAGTGATTTGATGTCATACCACGAGCGCATCTGCATGCCGCCATTGATGGAAACGGGTTGTACGGGGGCGTGTGGAAAGATAAAGCGGATGGGCGCTTTTTCAGGCAGGCCCAACTGCGGCACAATGCCAGCAAAATCATTACCATCAGCACCGAGGCCATGCAGCCATATAATACTACGAGTAGGGCTAGGGCTTAGCTCAATTTCTATGGTTTGCGCGTCGGAATTATTGGTCATACTGGGATCTGATGATTATGTGTGGGGTTATGCTGAGTGCATTGTGGCATAAGGGCAGCTTACTTTTCCAGACAAATTTAGTAGAGTTGATGTGCCTAGAAAATTACAGTGATTGCAGATAGGACGCAAGCGTGAAATGGTGTGCTAAAGCTAAGATTATAGTAACTCCATTTAACGCAAATTCTTGTTGATTAAATGCATCTCTTTTATTCAAGTCTCCTATAATTGGGCGATGGCTCTGGCTCCCATTAAACGTCGTCGCTGGCAATTATTTTGCTTGATCGCTTTGGCCTTTGTTGCATGGTGGCTGGCAGCCATGTTTAACGCGCAACAACGCCTGCGTAGCCAGCCGCCGTTGCCTACAGCCACCACCTTTTTAAGTGATCAAGTAACCGCCATGCCACGTAAGCTGTGGAATTTAAGCTTAGGCAGCGATGGCTTTGTGTATGGCTCACGCGGACCAGAATTGCTGCGTATTGTGCCTGGCGGTGAGGAAGTTGAAAGCTTGCATGTGTTTGAGCAAGCCATCAGCGCGATTCATCAAAGTACGTTTGGCCTATTAATGGTGGCCACAGATTCCGATCGTTGGGACAATAACCGTCTGTGTCGTATTTATCGCATGGATGAAGGAGGTGGCTTTAAGCTGATAAAGACCATTGAAAGGGGCGTAGCCTTGCCGTGGTCGATTAGTTCGGACAGCGCAGGGCGCATTTTTGTTGGAGAATACGGCCCGCAGCAACAGGGTTCAGCTAAAACTGTATGGCGCAGTGATGATGGCGGTGATAGCTGGGCAGTCAGTTACCAAGCGCTTGATCAAGACAAAACGCATATTCATCGTGTGGCAGTTGATCCTTACACTGATGATGTATGGGTGACAGTCGGTGATGGTAAGAACCGGGCCATGTTACGCTCGCAAGACCACGGTGAAACGTGGCAGCAGTTGCGCGATGATCAGTCGACTGGTGTGGCCTTTACCGAAGACGCTATTTATTGGGGGCGCGATGAAAAAGGCGATGCGGGCATTACTCAGTATGATCGCGCCAGTGGCCGTTTTAGCAATGTTTTAAAGTTGGTTAAACTGGGCAATTTTGGTGGTAGTATTTATTCCATGACTAGCAGTGATGACGGTACCGTGTACGCCGCCACCATGAAGTATGCCGAGCAAGAACACGTAGCCAGTTTATGGGCTGGGCGCAACCAGCAGTGGCAACCGTTGGCTTTTATTGATAGCGAAGCGGGGCGCGGCACGGGTTTGGAAACAGTGGCGGGCCCTGATAAAGAGGGTTGGATTTACATCACTGGTTTCAAGATTAAAACGCGCTAGAGTTTTAGTGCTTAGTTATGTATGGAGTGAGATCATGATAAGTACATTTAGCGTTGGCACCTTCGTGGGCAGGTCTAATAGGTCAATTCATATAAACTTAAGCAATCAGAAAAGCAGTAACGAGGAATTATGAGCAACAATGCACTAAAAACAGCAGGTGAGTTAATTGCCGCTGCTCAAAAGCAGATCAAATGCGTGAACATTGCAGAGGCCAAAGTGCTACTTGAAAGCGATATTGCAGCAGTAATCTTAGATGTGCGTGAGGTCGACAGTGCTGCTGAATCTAAACTGGCGCAATCACATAATATTTCACGCGGATTGATAGAGATGAAAGTACCCAATCTTTGCCCTGACCCTGGTCAGCTAATCTTAACTCACTGCGGTGGGGGTGGTCGTGCATCTTTGGCGGCGCTGAGTTTGCAGCAAATGGGTTACACTAATGTGGCAGCAATCACCGCCAAATATGATGATATAAAAGCTGAACTTGGCTAGCTTGTCCAGGCAGAGTAGCTTATTAAGCTCGGCTTTTTTTAAATAGGCCCAAAGCGACTACATTGCCCAACAACACACATGCAAGGCCTGATAAGTTAAGCGCATTCCAATGATAATCTTCAAACAACCATGAGATCAGCAGTGCCACCACAGGGAACATAACAGTGGTGTAAGCAGCTTTACTGGCACCGATGCGATTGAGCAATACTAAGTACGTATTGAAGGCGATAATTGAGCCACCGATGGCAAGGTATATTAAGCTTAGCGAGTATTGTGGGCGAGAGTCCCAGCTAAATGGAATGCCACTTATAAGAATAACAACCAGCAGCACCAATGCGCCGTAATTCATGCCATACGCCACACTGGTTAAAGGTTCAATGCCGTGCTTACTGTGGCGTATGGAGATCATGTTTCCCAGCGAGAAAAATAGAGTGCCAAGTACACCGAGGCCAATGCCGGTGAGTAGGCTGGCTGATGCTGTGGCAGAGCTGATCTCAGGCCAGAAAAGCAACAACAAGCCGATGACCCCTAATGCCGCGCCTAAGTAAATATTGGAATCGGGGCGCACCCCCCAAAATAGGCGGTTATTGAAGGTGTTAAAAAAAATAGCTAACGAGAAAATAACCGACAATAGGCCACTGGGCATAAACGGTGCAGCTAAATAGAAGCACACAAAATTAAAGCAAAACAAGCAGGCCCCTTGCAGGGCAAACCAAGCATGGTCGATGGCTTTAGTTGGCTGTATACGGCGTAATATCAGCAGTACTGGCAGCATCAATAAGCCCGCCATTGCAAAGCGATAAAACACTGAGACAAAGGCATGCACCTCACCGATTTGCAACTTAAGTGGATACCATGTTGTGCCCCAGATAAGCACGATCAAGATATATAGCAAAGCAGTCATGGGTGGGGTGTCTAGCGACAATTACAAAAGGCAAAGGTAGTTTGTTTTGTTGGTGCAAGCAAGCATTAATGGGCAAGGCTAGGCAAAAATATTGAGGCGATGAAAAGAGTGCGCTGCGTGGCCGTTTTTACAAGCATTTTACAGCCGCTTGGCGTATGCTTAAGCAACGCATCTGGCGGCTTTTGTTTCATTTGATTGTGACTTTCATCCAACGCTTATGGCTTTCTCCTCTACGTTAGTTCAGCGTTTTATCCCTTGGCTTTTTGTGCTGCTGTGGAGTACCGGCTTTATCGGCGCAAAATACGCCTTGCCGTTTATTGAGCCGTTCTACTTGCTATTCATTCGCATGTTACTCACGGTGGTGGTGTTCCTGTTGCTGTGCGCTGTGTTTAAAGTACGTTGGCCCACGTGGAGGCAGGCAGGACACCAGATGGTGGTGGGTGCGCTGATTCACGGTATTTACTTGGGTGGCGTATTTGCTGCCATCAAAATGGGCATGCCCGTGAGCGTGTCGGCCATTGTGGTGGGTTTGCAGCCGGTGGTGACGGCACTTTTTGCGTGGATGTGGATGGACAATGCGCTCAGCACTAGACAGTGGCTAGGCCTGGCATTGGGTTTTGCGGGCATGGTCACGGTGCTGTTAGCTACACAGCAAACGGTGAGCTTATCATTCAGCACGCTGGCGATGGTGGCTGTGCTGGTGTCACTATTGGCCATATGTATTGGCACCTTGTACCAAAAGCGCTTTGGCGGCGACGTTGATTTGCTGGCAGGGTCAGTGTGGCAATACTTCAGCACCGCCTTGTTGATGGCCGTGTTGGCGTGTTCGTTTGAAAGCCGCGAAGTGATTTGGCATCCGCAATTATTGCTAGCTTTGGCATGGCTGATTTTCGGCTTATCGGTTTCGGCTGTGCTGCTACTGATGCTGATGATTCGTGAAGGCGAAATGGCCAAAGTGGCTAGCTATTTTTATTTGGTGCCGCCCGTAGCTAGTGTGGAGGCGTGGTTACTGTTTGACGAAGCGCTGCCGCTGGTTGCTGTGGTTGGTATTGCGGTTACGGTGTTAGGAGTGTATTTGGTGACTAGGAGGCAGACTAGAAGTCAGACTTTACAGTGAGGCTTTTGGGCGCGGTGAGTTCATAGAATATGCGCCTATAAGCTAGGCATCAGGTTAAATGACCATTAGCATTTAACTGTTTCATATATTATCTAAGCTAAATTTTTAATTGTTTTGAATTATGACAAATTAAATCCTTGCTTACGAATGTATCGCCCAAAATCATCTCTTAAAGGTTGCGAATATTGCCTTGTACGATGCTCTGACCAACCGTAATTTGGCGAGACCCCAAATTGATTAATGTGCAGTTGATTTTCTGCTGGGGTTTGATCCACTTTTTCTCTACGAGCATCATACTTTGATATTTCTTCAGCTAAATTATCATCGTTATATTGATCTACCATAACTGTCGTTGTCATCGGAAGTCGCATGCTGATGTTCGGTTGCTCGTTCGGCCAACCGACGCATAAACCAGCTACTGGAAACACGTGCTGTGGTAAATTCAATTCCGATGATAGCAACTCGATGTTGTTACGTATTTCGCTGATAGGACAGCATCCGAGGCCGGCCGATTCAGCCGCTATGACAAATGTTTGCATACAAATACCCACATCGACTGCCGCATTCATAAATGAGTCAAGGTGATCATTGGCGAAATCGCGCTTGTGCATTTTCGATATTTTGCGAATACGGCGATTATCGCCGCACCAAACTAAAAACACAGGTGCGGCTTCTGCCCATTCGATGTCGGGAAAGCCGTTGGTTATCTTGCTCTGCTTAGCTTTGTTTTCAATATGAATAACGCTAACTTGCTGCAGATCTGATTTAGACGGCGCAGAAAAAGCTGCAGCGAATAAAGTTTCTAGTAGGTCTTGTGGAACTGGGGTCGGTTTAAAGATTCGATGGCTCCGGCGAGAAAGAATATTGCTGATCGTTTCATTACCTTGAACGGATTTACCAGTTTCGTTGGTTAAACCGAATCTGGACCGAATATGTATATTAATTTCTGACATTATTGTTGCTTGCTATAGTTCTAAAAGAGAGGCTATTTTAAGTATACATAAGCCAGTACTAAATAGGGTAACCAGAAGGCAAGTAAGGTCAATCGTAGTATTAAAATATATTGGATCACTAGCAAATTGCTGTGCTCTTTTTTAAGTATTTCACAAACTGGCTAGTCAGCCCACCTTTCGGCGCATTGGGTGGCCATACGGCATGCACACTGACGGGCTTAAGCGCTATATTCGGCAGCACTTGTGCCAGTTTGCCACTGGCGACATCATCTTGAACCAAAAACGTGGGCAAGGCCGCTACTCCGTTGCCATTTAATACCAGTTGGTGGATGGCATAAGCGCTGTTTACTTGCAGTTTAGATGTAGGTCTGAACGTTTTCTTTGAGCCGGCAGGGTAAGAAAAGCTATTGGCTAAGCCGACTGGCGAGAGCTCTATCCAGTCCCAGCTTTCCACGTGTTCTAGGGTGGTGTGCTTTGGTTTGGTTTTGATGTAGGCAGGTGACGTCACCACACAGCGGTCAAGCTCGTAGAATTTGCGTGCTTTAAGGCTGCTATCGCGCAGCCAGCCCATCCTGATGGCAACATCAATGCCATCTTGAATAATATCGGCGCGTAGGTCAGAAAAACTCAGTTGTAATTTTACCCCAGGGTGCAATTTTGCAAAGGTGCCGATATGGTTGACGAGTTCAGAGCGTTGCAACACGGCGGGCAGGGCGATGCTGAGCTCGCCGATAAGCTGCTGAGTTTGGTTGGTGGCGGCGGTGAAGAAGTCGTCCGCTGCATCCATCATGGCATGGGCGGAAGCCAGCAGTGTTTCACCGTCGGAGGTGAGTGACAACTTGCGGGTGGACCGGTAAAGCAAGGCCACGCCCAATTGCTCTTCTAAGCTAGCGATGTGATGGCTGACCACGGAGGGTGATAAATGTAGGGCCGTAGCAGCTTTGCGAAATGAACCATGTTCAACCGTTTTTGAAAAAATCGCAATCTGGCGTAGTTGATTTAACATTGTTCTAATATATCGAATTATAAAACTTATTAAGACAATATTATCATTTAATATGGTTGTCGTTAAACTTCTATTCGCAGCACATTTCGTAGCTGCTTATTGACTAAATAAACTAAAGGCAAACATTATGAATATTTTGAAAAAACTTATCGCAGTGGGCATGGTAGTAGTTGCATCAGTTGCAGGCATTCAAACTGCGCAGGCGGGTTCGGAAGACAAGGCTGCGGTGCAGGCGTTTTATGATTTCCTCAGCAACCCTGGCTCTGAAGAGCATGCGAATACATTTATGGCTTCAACCAGTGACGATTGGGAAAGCATTGGTAACTACTCTGGAAAGAATAAAAATAAAAAGGCTTTCGCTGGGCAAATGGGCGGCTTTGCAAAGCTGATTCCTGATATGAACTGGGCGATTGAAGAGAAAATCCGAAAGGGTGATCGTGTGATCGTACGCAGCCGCGCAACCGGCACGCCAGTAGGGCCATTATTCGGTGTGGATGGCGAAGGCCGAAGCTTTGAAATCTTGACCATCGACATTCATACTCTTAAAGGCGGCAAGATAGTAAAGTCTTACCACGTTGAAGATTGGGCAGGTGCCTTACAGCAGTTGAAGGGGCAGTAAGTCTAGTTTGGCGGGCTGATTAGTCTTTTGGTTGATCAGCCTGTTGCAGTTTTGAGTTAGCTTTTATAACTGCTTTCAGCTTAAGTATGTGTTGAATGAATGAGTTCCAATTTCAGCTGCTATTGAATAAGTCATAAAAGCTTAGACATCACCAATTCATCAACCGCAGCGGCTTGCGCCTCTCGCTTGAAATAGGCGCGCAACACTCCCTCTTTTTCAAAACCTAATTTTTTGTAGAGTGATATCGCTTTAGGGTTGTCACTTTCTACAAACAGCTCTATGCGCTTTAAGCCTTCTTGTGTGAGCAGTTCAACTAGCTGCGTTATCATACGGGTTGCGATGCCTTTACCTTGATGAGCAGCGGGAACCGCGATCCCGCCAATAGTCGCAACATGATACTTTCGCCATTTGCCCCGTGTGACCGTTATCACGCCAGCTGTGTCGCCATGCTCTTCGAATATCAGAAATTTATCGCGTGAACGAAGTTGTGCAAAGCACTCTTTAAATGCCTCTTTAGAGGTTTTTTCAAAGCTCATATAAAAGTTGACTTGCTCTTCCATATAAATGGAATAGACAAGATCAAAATCTTCTTCTGCAACTGCTCTAAACATATATTGCTTTAACGCGGTACTGACTGCCTGCAAGGAAGTATACAAGACTCTGTGCTAAGGGGGGGCATCAGCACATAGTTGGGTTGTTAACTAAAGTGCAGCCTTACCTCTTACTACTTTTTTACAATTATTTTTAAATTATGCTGGTAATTGCAGTTGTTTTTGTGGATAGTACGTTGTATTGATAAATTAAATATAAATATTTATATTTTAAATTAAATAGAATTCTTTATTTATAGCGAGTGAATGCCATGAAAATGTTTCCTAAACTAACTTTAAGTGATGCCCAATTAATTATGCAGGCGTGTGAGCGCAAAGCTGAGGAGATGGGGGTGGATATGTGCATTGCCATTACCGATGATGGCGGAAATATGCTGCAGTTTAAGCGCATGGATAATGGCCGCGTGACCAGCATTGACATTGCGATGGGCAAGTCGTTTACGGCGTCGGCGGCACGCAAATCAACCCGCGCTTACGGCGAGATCAGTCGTGTGGATGGCCCGGCTTTTGGTATTAACACCAGCAATCAAGGCCGCTTTTCGATTGTGGCGGGTGGCCTGCCGATTTTTGTGGACGGGCAAATTGTAGGCGGCGTTGGCTGCAGCTCGGGCACACCCGATCAAGACGAGGAAGTGGCACGTGCAGGATTGGATGCATTTCAAGCAAGCTTAAAAAGTGACAAGCTACATGCATTGCACGCCGTGCGACGTGCCAATGCCTCGATGGGCTGTATTGATTAGTGCATGACATAGAGGCCCTTTGCATGGCTGCTAAATCATGATGAGGTAGGCGTTTAAATGCGCCGCATTACTTGCTATATTGCCCAGCGTTAACCACCATTAGAAGAACCGTCATGAGCATTGATATCCGCAAGATCGTAAAGTACGAAGAGACCGTTTTGATTGAGGGTGGTAAGGCAGCCCCTAAGCCCTTGCAGTTGTTTGCTGCAGCGGCGGTGATCACCAATCCGTGGGCTGGGCAGGGTTTTGTGGACGATTTGAGCCCGACCATCCGTGCTGCAGGGCCGGTGCTGGGGCAGGCGTTGACCGACGAACTTCTTGGCATGGCTGGAAGTGGTGGGGCAATTGAGGCCTATGGCAAGTCAGCGGTTGTCGGCACGGATGGCGAGATTGAGCATGCCTCTGGGCTGATTCACACCCTGCACTTTGGTAATATCTACCGCAATGCGGTAGGTGCGCAGAATTACTTATCATTTACCAATACCCGTAGCCCGGCCAATGCAGCTATTTTGATTCCGTTGATGCATAAAGAAGACGGCGGTATGCGCTCGCATTATCTGACCATTCAATTTGCTATCTCGGATGCACCAGCGGCCAATGAAATTGTGATTGCACTGGGCGCGTCGATTGGTGGGCGACCGCATCATCGCATTGGTGACCGTTATCAAGACTTGGCTGAACTAGGCCATGATGTCGATAAGCCAGCAGGGTAGATATGAATTGTACGGCTTAACTAATGATCTGTTTGCTCGTCTATTGCGTTTGCCCTGCGATAATACCTACAATCAGTGATAAGAAGCGGCATAAGGCCGCGGTGTTATAAATTATTCGCTGAGGACATTGCATGAATTATCCATTTAACTTCAGCGGGTCAAATCGCAAGATTGACCCCACGCGTCGTCGCCCGGGCCAATTCAAACCCGATGGCTCGCCAAATGACAATGACCGTGTAGAAATTGGCCCAACTGACTTGGCCATTAATGAGTGGGAAGAGTTAGGTTTAGAGCTGCCGAATCTTACTAAGATGCGCGAGTTTCGTTTGGAGCGTATTAAGGAGCAGTTAGTAAAGCGCGACTTGGCTGGAGTGTTGCTGTTTGACCCTTTAAACATTCGCTATGCCACTGACAGCACAAATATGCAGGTATGGATTACGCACAACCATGCTCGCGCCTGTTTTGTGGCGGCCAGTGGGCATATGGTGTTGTGGGATTTTCATAGTTGCGAGCATCTTTCGGCGCATTTGCCATTGGTCAAGGAGTTGCGTCATGGTGCCTCGTTTTTCTATTTTGAAAGCGGCGATAAATTGGAGCAACACGCGCAACAGTTTGCTGAGCAAGTGCAAGAGCTGCTGCAAGCACATGGCGGCGACAACAAGCGTTTGGCAGTAGATAAAATTGAAATTGCTGGCCTGCGTGCATTGGATAAATTAGGAGTTGAGGTCAGTGACGGTCAAGAAGTGATGGAGCTGGCGCGTGTTATAAAAGGCCCGGATGAGATCAAGGCGATGCGTTGCTCGGTGGCATCTACTGAGATTTGTATGGGCCTGATGCAGGCAGTGACCGAGCCTGGGTTAAGTGAGAATGACATCTGGTCGGTGATGCACGCTGAAAATATTCGCCGCGGCGGCGAGTGGATTGAATGCCGTATTTTGTCGTCTGGTCCGCGTACCAACCCTTGGTTTCAGGAAAGCGGCCCGCGCATTGTGCAAGCTGGTGAGTTGCTTGCTTATGACACCGATTTAGTTGGCCCGTATGGCATCTGTGCTGATTTGTCACGCACTTACTTGATTGGTGACGTGGCTCCCACCACCGAGCAAAAGCGTTTGTATCGGGTGGCGCATGACCATATTCAGGAAAACATGCGATTGCTAGGACCAGGGGTGACGGCGTATGATATCACCGAAAAGGGCCATCGATTGCCGAAGGAGTTTAGAGAAGGGCGCTATGGCGTGATGATGCACGGCGTGGGCCTATGCGATGAATATCCCTGCGTGCGCTATCCTGAAGACGTGGAGCACCACGGCTATGACCTTGTTTTCGAACCCGGTATGGCGCTGTGTGTGGAAGCTTATGTCGGCGCTCAGGGCGGTAAAGAAGGGGTAAAGTTAGAAGATCAAGTGATTATCACGGAAGACGGCTTTGAGAACATAACCCGTTTTCCATTTGAGGTAGCGTTGCTGGCTGATTAACAGCTATAAACGTCGTTCACGGCAGGCCCTTGCTTAAGGGCTATAGTAGTGGTTTGGTGAGTTTATTATAGTCAAGGCTTGTGCTAATGAGGGCGAGCAAAATGAAGAAACTCAATATAGTCTGGTTAATCGTTCTACTGATTGGGCCATTCAGCGCGCAAGCACAACAGACGCCGCCGCTTAGGGACAGTTATAAAGCCGAGCAAGTAAGCGAGCATGTCTATGTGATTCACGGCCCAGTGGGGCTGCCCAGCCCTGAAAACCAAGGCTTTATGAACAATCCTGCATTTGTGTTAACCGACGCCGGTGTGGTAGTGATTGATCCAGGCAGTAGTGTGCAAACAGGGCAGATGGTGTTGGAGCAAATCAAAGCAGTGACCGATCAACCAGTGGTGGCTAGTTTTGCCACCCATATCCATGGTGATCATTGGCTGGGTAATCATGCTTTGCAGCGGGCCTATCCGGATGTGAAATTATACGCTCATGCTAATTTAATTGAACAGGCTAACAACGGCGAGGGCTTACGTTGGGTAGCGTTGATGGATAACCTTACTGATGGCGCAACAGCAGGTACGCGAGCAGTCGTGCCGGATTTGCCTGTCAAGGATGGTGAGGTGATTAGCATTGGTGGAATCGATTTTCAAATGCATGCCCAAAAGCAGAATAAATCAAGTGATATTGATTACATTGGTAAAGCACATACTGATTCAGACATTGCCTTGGTAGTTGGACCAGACAATACTCTATTCACGGGTGACTTAGTATTTAATAGCTTACTTGGCCGCATGGATGATGGCAATTTTATGGGGTTGCTCGCGTTTTTGGATAATCTCATTGGTCTGCAGCCAAACGTGGTGGTGCCGGGTCACGGCCAAACAGGTGATGTTAGTTTGATAGAGGAGATGTATGAGCTTAACCACACTTTATACCAAACGGTTGAACAGCACTACGAAGAAGGGCTGACTGATTTTGAAATTAAGCCGCTGGTAATGGAAGCCTTAGAAGACTTTGCTGATTGGACAGGTTTTGAGCAAAGCATTGGTCGCATAGTGAGTCTGTGTTATTTAGAAGTAGAACAAAATAGCTTTTAGTTTTTG
>CALIFM010000184.1 GCA_938021685.1 uncultured Gammaproteobacteria bacterium
CAGCAGAACCGCCCAAGAGCTCGGGCAATAAAGGCGCATAACCGTTTAATGCGTCTTTAGAAGCGATACGTGTTGCAGGTGACTCAGCTTTGGCATTAACCGAGTCAATAAAACCTTGCGCATGCGCCTGCCAATTATCAGGTAAATCACCAGACATACGTCTAGTATATTCTGCGGCTTGCTCAGGATACGCCTTTGTATACGCTGCAAAAGTTTTATCCCAGTCACCTTGTGCTTGTTGCCCTGCCTTTTTTGCATCCCATGCATCATAAATAGCTTTTGGCACTTCAAAAGCAGCATGCGGCCAATTAATATGCTCACGTGTCGCAGCCACTTCTTCTGCACCTAACGGCGCACCATGTACATCGTGGCCACCGCCTTTGTTAGGCGCGCCTTTACCAATAATAGTCTTACAGCAAATTAAAGTTGGCTTTGCAGTATTTGCTAAGGCCTGCTCAGTCGCCGCTTTAACTGCATCAGGGTTATGCCCATCGACATCAGCAATCACTTGCCAACCGTAAGACTCAAAGCGCTTTGGTGTGTCATCAGCAAACCAGCCAATCACATCGCCGTCAATCGAAATGCCGTTGTCATCGTAAAAACAAATCAACTTGCCTAGGCCTAAAGTACCTGCTAATGAGCATGACTCATGCGAGATGCCTTCCATCAAGCAACCATCACCGACAAAGCAATAAGTGTGGTGGTCTACAATTGTATGACCTGCTTGGTTAAATTGTTCTGCTAGCACTTTTTCAGCCAACGCCATGCCCACTGCATTAGAGATGCCTTGTCCTAAAGGCCCTGTCGTGGTTTCGATGCCTGGTGCGTAGCCATACTCAGGATGGCCAGGAGTTTTAGAATGCAGTTGGCGAAAAGCCTTGAGGTCGTCAATGGATAAATCATAACCAGACAAATGCAACAAGGAATATGGCAACATTGATGCATGGCCATTCGACACCACTAAACGATCACGATTATGCCAAGTAGGGTCAACAGGGTTATGCTTAAGAAAATCGCTATACAGTACTTCGGCCATATCGGCCATACCCATTGGCGCGCCTGGATGGCCGCAATTGGCTTGTTGTACCGCGTCCATACTTAAAGCACGAATCGCGTTAGCTTTATCAAGGCGGCTGACAGCAGTCATATTATCTCCTCTATTTTCTTCAAAATACTCAGTAATATATTGTTTATACTGGTTTAATTATTATATTTTAACCATTAATGACTGTTTGCTATCTAGAAAACAATCAAACACGTCAACTTAAATCACAGCCTAAATAAGCTAACTGTTTGTCGTAAGTCTTATCGTTAGCTCTATACTTTATTTTTCAGAAGGCGCGATTTTAGCACTTTGTGTGTTGTGAGATACCAACATTGTTGGCCAATCTGCCCCCAAGGAGCGCACACGAGACAAACAAGCTGCGGGCACTTCTAGTCGTAAATGCGACTGTTTGCGCATGGCAAGCACTTGTCCAAGAATCGCACGCATCGGCCCACCGTGTGTCACCACTAAAATATGCTGCCCTTCATAAGTCTTAAGTAAACTCTCCCATTGTTTAAGCACTGCATCATGAAAAACCTGATAAGGCTGCGCCCCTGGAGGTGGCGCATCGAATGGATCTTGCATAAAGGCTTCAAATAAATGCGATGATTGCTGGATAATCTGTGCGACTGGTTGGTTTTCCCATTCACCATAATCATACTCAGCTAATTCTTTGCGCATCTTGAGAGGTATGCCATGCTTTTTTGCAACCGTTTTAGCAACTGAGGCACAACGCTTTAATGGCGAACTGATCACCGCATCCCAGCCAGGATCGGGCTGCTGCGTTTGCGCTTGCATCTCTTTTTTGCCGGCTTTGGTCAATTTTCGGTCCGTGCTACCTGTAAAAAGGCTGTATTCGCCTTCCTCATCAATGCTGCCATCACGCAGCAAATCGACTATGGTTTCTGACAGGTTATGGCTAGTCTCTTCGCTCACGCTTGCCCTCCTATGTTAGCCAAGTCGATACGATTTCCGATTTTGCCAAATGTGGTATCAAAACCAAGCTGAGCTTTGATCTTTTCGCTTAAGCCTTCACGTGCTTTTTGTTCACCATGAATGATGCAAACATGCGGTTTGGTATGATAATCGCTTAACCAGCGTAACAAGTCGGCTTGGTCGCCATGTGCTGATAAGCCACCTACCGTATGTATTTGCGCCTTAACAGCATATTCTTTGTTATGAATTTTAATGGTGTCCGCTCCTTCTACAATTTGTCGCCCCAAGGTGCCGCGCCCTTGATAGCCCGCTACAATTAAGTGACACTCAGGACGAGAAATATTTTGTTTTAAATGATGCAAAATGCGCCCTGCCGTCATCATACCGCTAGCGGCTAAAATGATAGCATGGTGGTGCACTTTGTTAATCGCCTTAGACTGCGCAGCGCTTTTGGTCATATGCAAATTACTGATGCGCGGCATGGTGTCTACGTCTTTGCGCAATCGAGTAGCCTCGCTATCGTATAAATGCGGATAATTCCAATATACCTGCGTAGCTTCGATAGCCATCGGACTGTTTAGGTATATTTGCCATTTATCCAGCTGCCATTGCTTAAAGTGGCTGCCTAGTATGTACAATAAATCTTGGCTGCGGCCAATCGCAAAAGCAGGAATAATAACGTTGCCCTTGTCTTTATCTGCTTGCTTGATCACCTCACCAATTTCTTCGATCGTTTCATCGCGGCTTCGGTGGTTGCGGTTGCCGTAGGTGCTCTCCATCAGAATCAAATCAGCACGCTTTAGGTTTTCAGGGTCATTCAATATCGGGGAATCATATTGACCTAAGTCGCCGCTGAACACAATTTTACGCTTTAAATCGCTCTCTTTTAGCCATATTTCGACACTGCTCGACCCCATTATATGGCCTGCATCGCGAAAACGAATTTTAACGCCTGGTAAGATTTTTATCTTTTCACGGTAGCGCGCGCCCACCATTTGCTTGAAGACAGCTTTGATGTCGTTGACGCCATAAAGTGGCTCAACTAAAGGCTTGTTATTGCGTTTGCGCCAGCGATTGGCATTTCTAGCATCCTCCTCTTGGATATGAGCAGCGTCTTCCAACAAAACTTCTACCATGTCACAAGTAGCATTTTGCGCATAAATAGGGCCTTTATAGCCACGCCGCACCAATAAGGGTAAGCGCCCGCTGTGATCCAAATGTGCGTGGCTTAGTACCACAGCATCAACTTTGTTAAGGTCAAATGGAAATGGCTCAAAATTCAAAGCCTGCGCGGCACGGTTTCCTTGAATAAAGCCGCAATCAAACAGCACACGACGGCCGTTGATATGGACGATGTGGCAGGAACCGGTTACGCGATCAGCCGCGCCATAAAACTCTAGCTGCATTACCTAGTTAAGTGGGATGTTATTAATGGCATAGAATCAAGTGGGCTTGATGGCAGCAGCAAAAAATTTGGCAAGACCAAGCAAAATAAGCTTTTCTGTAGCAATCTGTTTAGGCAAGCGTAGTCTAACGGATTTTAGGCTCTTTGGGGCCGTCTTTTCGTAACCTCATTGCACGATAGACGATAAACAAAAACAGCAAATACAACGGCACCCTTCCGTAAGCATTATAAGGCGTCACGCCTTGGTAAGCTGTAGCTTCATCGACTACAGTGGCAGAGGAAAATTGCGGCGAAACCTTATCGTAGCTGCCATCAACACGAATGATCGTCGACAAGCCACTATTTGAAACACGTATCAATTCGCGGCCCATTTCAATTGCCCGAAAACGTGCCATCTCAAGACGCTGATGCGGTGCAAAGGAGTCACCAAACCAAGCATCTTCGCTAATATTCAGCAAGATATCTGCTTCAGACACACTATTGCGCCAATCTTCCGGAAACGCATCTTCATAACAAATGGTAGCTAAAAGCTTAAGCCCATTTATTTGCAATAGACTTTGCTGTGCGCCCCATGAGCTCATATCTGACATCGGCACCTGAAGCTGCGCCAACAAGCCAGAAAGCAGCCATTTGAGAGGGAAAAACTCACCAAATGGCACTAAGTGATCTTTGCGATAGAGCTGCTCTTGCTTTTCTGCTGCTCCAAGCAGCACCATCGAATTGTAAATAAATTGTTGCGACTGCGAGGCCTGCCGCTCAATCACACCGAAAGCTATTGCAGGCTTTAAAGCGCTAAGGTGTGCTAAAAACCCAGGGGACACCTCATCATAGACCTGCGGCAAAGCCGCTTCGGGCCACAAAATTAAATCAATATTGGAATCAGCTTGCTGCGCTTGTTTGCTCGCTTCTAAGTATTGATTTTGAATAGTTTCACGTGCTTCCGGTTGCCACTTCATAGCAAGTGGAATATTACGTTGCACCATTGCCACTTTAAGGTTTTCGCCGCTGGCACTGACCCACTGAATTGATTGCAGAGCCCAAGACCCCATCCAGAGGACCATCAACAGCACTGCACTAATCAGTACCGCACTTAGCCCTTGTTTACGATGATTAAAAGCCAAATATATTGTCACCAACAGGCCAGCCGACACCGCAAGTGCAAAGCTCACCAATAGCACCCCCCCTACTGACGCCAATTCAACTAGTGGTGTATGTAAGCCCGCATAACCCAAGGTTAACCACGGAAACCCCGTAAATAAATAACCGCGCAACGCTTCAAAACTCACCCAAACTGCAGGAGCAAGCAAGGTAAGATTAAACGCGCTACGGCGAGTTTGTAGTTTAGTAAAAGCGTAGCAGGCCAATGCAGGGTAAATAGCCAAGTACAATACAACTATCAGCACGGCGGCAACGGCCGCAATCGGCGGCACATTGCCAAAGTTAACCATACTTACATAAATCCACGACACACCAACAACAAACTGGCCTATGCCAAAGGCTAAACCTAGCAACAAGGCTCGTTTAGGCGCGATGCCGTGGCAGCAATAAAGCAGTAATGCTAATGTAAGTAAGGCTAACGGCCACAATGAAAACGGTGCAAAGCCCAGCGTAAACAAACCACCTGCAACTAACAGTAGTACAAATTGTGCAGTTAAGCTTAGTGCACGTAAATCAGACATTATTTACGCCTACCTCATAGGGGTTGGCGAAACCAAGCTGATTCAGCATAGTAATTTCAAGTGCTTCCATCTGTTGCGCATCTTTTTCCTTAACATGATCATAACCAAGCAAATGCAAGGTGCCATGTAGCGTTAAATGTGCCCAGTGCGCTTGTAGCGGCTTGTTGTGCATGGTTGCTTCTTGCTCTACCACGCTGGCACAAATCACAATATCACCCCAACTTAGCGATGCTTGCTCAGGCAGCACAGGTGCAAATGGAAATGACAGTACATTAGTAGGCTGGTCCTTATCTCGATACTGTCTGTTAAGGGTTTGTATTTCAGTAGTGCCAACCACAGAAATAGATAATTCATTCTCTTTATTATCAGTAATTTGCATTGCTAATCTAACCCAATGCTCAAATTCTAACTGTGATGGAATCTGATCAGCGTCGCTACGGTTATCAAAACTTAGCCAATTAGCCATTGTCAGGCTGCACCGAACGTAAAGCAGGTTCATTGGATGCTTTTATTTGCCCCTCATAAGCTTCAACAATACGTTGCACTAAAGTGTGGCGAACCACGTGCTGTGAAGTGAAATTGGTAAAGGCGATACCTTTCACATCGCTTAACACTTTCTTAGCATGCACTAGGCCCGATATCGTATGCTTAGGCAAATCCACTTGCGAAATATCACCAGTAATCACCATCTTTGAGCCATACCCCATACGTGTGAGGAACATTTTCATCTGCTCAGTCGTGGTATTTTGTGCTTCATCGAGCAAAATATAAGACGTATTCAGCGTTCGGCCACGCATGTAGGCCAGTGGTGCTAATTCAATAATGCCCCGCTCAATCAGCTTACCAACGCGATCAAATCCTAGCATTTCATACAAAGCATCATATAAAGGACGCAAGTACGGGTCGACCTTTTGGCCAATATCGCCCGGCAAAAAGCCTAATTTTTCGCCCGCTTCAACCGCAGGACGCACCAAGACAATACGCTCAACTTCATTGTTGGCTAAAGCTTGTGCAGCACAGGCAACCGCTAAATAGGTTTTACCGGTACCTGCAGGACCAATACCGAAGCAAACATCATTGCTTAAAATTTGCCTCAGATAGTTATCTTGTGCTTCGTTTTGCGGGCGTACTTGGTGTTTGCGCACTTTGATGACCACTTGATGCTCATAAGGTTTTTTATTGCCACTAGTTTGCTGCACTAAGGCTAAATGCACGGCCTCTGCCGTCACAATGTCGGTTGTTTTCGTTGCCGTATATAGTTTTTTAATGATGCTTTTCGCTTTTTTGCAGGCTGCATCTTCGCCTTGCACATAAAACACTTCCGCACGGTGGCTAATTTGCACACTCAAATGTGCTTCAATCTGACGTAGATGCGCTTCACGTTCTCCACACAAAGCAGCCAGGCGAGCATTGTTTACGGGGCTTAATTTAAAACTTAAGCCTTCTTCGGTAGGTGCAGTCAAACTAATGCCTCTGAATGCGTTTCTGCCCGATTTAAAGGTGCAAAACTATGCGGTAGTTTAAGCAACATTCAATACTTTTTGATGCGCGCCGCCAATGGCTTCACCGCGCAGTGAATTGACAAACCCTTGTGTGATATTTACCCGCACAAACCGTCCTGTCCAACTTGAAGAACCAGCAAAGATAACTGAACGATTATTTTCAGTACGCCCGGTCAGTTCATCAGCATTTTTGCGTGATGGCCCATCAACCAACACGATTTGCTCGCTGCCCACCATGTCACTGCTGATTTGCGTAGACATTTCATTGATGCGCGCTTGCAAGTTAGCCAGCCTTTGTTTTTTAACTTCCATTGGCACGTCATCCGCTAACTCAGCAGCGGGCGTGCCAGGTCGTTGACTATAAATAAAGCTAAATGATTGGTCGTAGTTAATTCTCTCAATCAAGGCCATCGTTTCGCCAAAGTCATCTTCTGTCTCGCCAGGAAAGCCGATAATGAAATCGGATGACATTGAGATATCAGGGCGCACAGCTCGTAGCTTATCAACGATTTCAATATAAGACGCAGCAGTATAACCACGCTTCATTAATTGCAAAATGCGGTCTGAACCGGACTGAACTGGCAAGTGTAAATGGCTAACCAGCTCTGGTGTGTCGGCATACACCTCAATCAGCTCATCGTTAAAGTGTACAGGGTGCGAAGTGGTGTAACGCAGCCTATCAATGCCCTCAATCGCTGCGACATAACGTAATAACTGAGCAAAATTAATTTTATCGCCATCATGGGTTTCGCCTGAGTAACCATTGACGTTTTGTCCCAGCAGGTTAACTTCACGTACACCCTGCTGTGCCAAGCTGTATATCTCTTCGATCACGTCATCAAAGGGGCGGCTGAATTCCGTACCACGAGTGTACGGCACCACACAAAAACTGCAATACTTGCTACAGCCTTCCATGATCGACACAAATGCCTTCGCGCCCTGCACGCTGGGTGCAGGCAAGTTATCGAATTTTTCCATTTCAGGAAAGCTAATATCGATTGATTTAAGGTGTCGTTCCGCTTTAACGGCATCTAGCATTTTTGGCAAACGATGTAAGGTTTGGGGGCCAAACACGATATCAACATACGGTGCACGCTTAATGATCATCTCACCTTCTTGAGATGCTACGCAGCCACCCACACCAATCACCAAATTTGGGTTTTTTTCTTTAATTTTGCGCCAGCGGCCTAGCTGCGAAAACACTTTTTCTTGTGCCTTTTCACGCACTGAACAAGTATTAAGTAATAATACGTCAGCACTATGCTCATCATCAGTGGCTTGCAAGCCATGACTGTTAGCTAGTAAGTCGGCCATGCGCGATGAATCATATTCATTCATCTGACACCCGTTGGTTTTAACAAATAGTTTTTCTGGCACGAAAATAATTAGCGCAAAATAATACTGCGCGATTTTACCTCTAGATATAATAAATTGATATGCCAAAGCCACTAGCTGTACCTACAAAAAGTACCTTAAACCTTAGCAATATCACTACTTACAGTATAAAACAGCTTAAAAGCAGGTTTCTCGTTTTATCAATTAGGCGTAATATAGGCTTAATAAATCAACATCTAAGTATGTTTAGTTGCGCATAATTAATATGCTGAGGCAAATAAATACGCAAATACGCTATCAACAACCATGAAGACAGTTAGCTTTTCACAAATGAAGGATGGCACCCAAGAAGACTATGACTTATTGGAGCCATTGGAACACGAATATATTGCACAACTGCCACAGCGTTTGCTAGCAGCGCTGGAAGATTTAGCGAATAGCTTGTCTGGCTATAAAATCAACCGCCTTGAGCATTCCTTACAAAGCGCCACCCTCGCTTGGCGCAGCGGGGCCGATATTGATTGGGTAGTTTGCGCCTTACTACATGACATTGGCGATGGTCTAGCGCCTTACTCTCACGACAAACTGGCTGCCGAGATTGTGCGCCCCTTTGTACGCGAGCAATGCACCTGGGTGGTAGAGAACCACTTTGATTTTCAGAAATATTACTTCAATCATTTTTATGGCGGCAATCGTAATGTGCGTGAGAAGCACCAAGGCAACCCTTATTACGACGATTGCGTGGATTTCTGTGAACTTTGGGATCAAGCAGCATTTAATCCTGACTATGCTAACCTACCCTTAAGTTTTTTTGCACCCATGCTTGAAAGCGTGTTTACTCGTAAACCGTTTCAAGATGCGTATGTGCAAGCTGGCGTACGCTTACCTTTGGTCGACACTAAAATTGCGCAGCAGCGTAATACCGATAATGATGCCACTGTAATAAACTAACCACCTTAAAATATGCGATTCACATCTAAACTACTACCCATGTTTATTGCTCGATTACTCATAATACTGGGCTTACTAAGCGCGACCTCGACAATGGCACAT
>CALIFM010000185.1 GCA_938021685.1 uncultured Gammaproteobacteria bacterium
TAATAATACAAACAAATTGCAAAGGAAACACTATTTGAAACATGTTAACAAACTCAGACTTGATTCATAGTTAAGCATAGTGCGCACTTTAGAATTATCAAACTGACGGTCTTTGGTATAAAAGCCCACTCGTCGTCGATAGATTGGGGGTTGAATCCCTAGCGGTGTGCAAATTGCTTTAGATACATCGGCGGCCAAGAAAAAGGGCCAAATGGGCAAGCGAATGGTGCGCGGGGTTTTGCCAATGGCGCGGCCAATAGATTTGCCCATCTCGATGATGGAGATGGGCTCATCGGCGGCAGCGATGAAAATTTCTGATGCAGCCTTATCGCTGGTGGCCGCCAGCATAAACACATTAACCAAATCTTCAACGTGCACTAAATGATACATGCCCTTGCCGCTGCCGAGCATCAAGGTGAAGCCGCGGTCGGCCATTTTGAAAAACTTCAGTAAGCGTTTGTCGCCCGGGCCATAAATGGGCGTGGGACGTACGATGCTGTAAGGGAAGTTATTTTCTTTGGCAAATTCAGCCAACCACAGTTCGCCTTCTAGTTTAGTGCGCTGATAACCGTCACCCGGTGCAAAGCGGTAGGTTTCATCAGCGCGGTCAACTTCAATGTGGCCATGTACGCCTACCGTTGAAACGTGCAAAAAACGCTTAAACTCAGGGCGGCCTAGCAGTAGCTTAGCTAAAATCTGGGTGCTGTAAACATGCACTTTGCGGTAGTCTTCGTCGGTGGCTTTTTCTTCATTAAAGGCCGCTGCGACATGAAACACATAATGCACGCCTTTGGCTGCTTCAGTGAGCACGGCTTCGTCAAACACGTCGCCGTGTATCCACGTAATGTCGAGGTTGCTTAGACCGCTTAGGTCGGACGATTCGCGCGCAATACAGCGCAAGTTGGCGCCCGCTGCCGCTAATTTATGACACAAAGCTTGGCCCGTAAAGCCGGTTGCGCCCGTGACCAAAACGGTTTGGTCTTTAAATTTTTTCAACACTTCTTGCACTGTGTGTGATCGCTTTATTTAAAACACGCGAATTCTACACTAAAGCTAGCCCAGCACCTTAGGTTTTCTGTGTGTATACAGCCCAATTAAAATTTGTTTATGTTGGTCTTAAGACCTCTTACCTCTGCCTGCAGACGCGGTACAATCGCACAAGTTTAAATTTGACGCTGTCTAGATTTTTGCAATATCCTGATTTTAGCTCGCTGGTTTTTGACCATACTCAGCACCCACCCATTGCACACCCGTCAGGCGATGTGTGGCTGTTTGGTTATGGTTCATTAATGTGGAAGCCTGAATTTGATTATTTGGAGTCAGCCCCAGCGCGCCTGTATGGCTTTCACCGCAAGCTGTGCTTGTGGTCGGTGGAATACCGCGGTGATGTCAGCCAACCAGGCTTAGTGATGGGGTTGGATCGCGGTGGTTCTTGTGCAGGGATGGCATTTAAATTGTGCGAAAGTCGGGTGGGGGTCATTATGCCGCCGCTCAACCGCCGCGAAATGATTACAGGGGCCTATGAGTCAGTAATAAAGAAATTATATTTACAAGATGGTCGCTGTGTAAATGCGGTCACCTTGATCGCCAGACAAGGCCATCCGCAATATGTGCAGCCGCCATTAAGCACTGCACAAACCGCCGAGATCGTAAGCAAAGCACGTGGCAAAATGGGGCCAAATGTTGATTATGTATTTAATACCTTAAGCCACCTGCGGGAGTTGGGTATTCACGACCGCCGCTTAGAAGCGTTGGCTGCCTTGTTAGAAGGAGGAAGCAATCAGTGATGTACTCTTGTAGTAATCCAAGTTGCCGTTGTGGATAGCTTAAGCCAACTTGCCTTAGGCAGTGCCGTTGCTTATGTGGTGGCGGGCAAGCAAGCGCCGCGTTTGGCTTTAGTCGCGGGCGCTACGCTTGGCACACTGCCTGACTTAGATGTAATGGTGAAGTATGTCGATCCCATGCAAGACATGATACGGCATCGTACTTGGTCGCATTCTTGGTTGGTGCAAACAGCCGTGTCACCGCTGCTGGCGTGGGGTGCGCAGCGGCTGTGGCCGCAGCTAAGTTTTGCCCGTTGGTGGTGCTTGGTTTGGCTGTGTTTGATCACTCACAGCATGTTGGATGCCTTTACTGTGTACGGCACAGCAGTATGGTGGCCGTTGCCATTACTTAACGTGATGCAAGGTTCTATATTTATTATCGACCCGCTGTTCACGGTGCCATTAGTGGCTGCTGTGGTGCTGGCCTGGCGCAGGCACAAAGCGCCGCCCGACAAGCTTAAAAAAGCAAGAAAGTGGGTGACTTTAGGTCTTGGTTTAAGCTGTGTGTATTTGCTTTGGGGTCTTATAGCCCAGCAGCATATGTTGGGGCGCTTAAGCCAGCAGCTGGCGCAGCAAGGTATCAATGCTGAGCAAACATTGGCTATGCCTATGCCGTTTAATTCGCTGCTTTGGCGTGTGATGGCCATTGATGGTGATACCTATGTAGAAGGCGTTGCTTCGGTGCTAGATGAAAACTCCACTATTGCTTTAGACGCGCATCCGCGTCATTTTGCAGGTGCATCTTCAATGGATGATTTGCCCAGCTTTAATGACTATAAGCGCTTTTCTCATGGCTTTTACCGCTTAGACGAGGTGGATGGTGAAGCCGTGATTCGTGACTTGCGCATGGGCTATACGCCGTATTTTGTTTTCCAGTTTGTGCTGGCGCAAAAAGTAGCGGATCGTTTTATTGGTGTGCCGCCGCGTACGGCGGATGGCCCAGTATTTACGCTGCATCATTTTGGTCAGCTATTGTCAGGCACAATTAAGCGCATTTTTAATCAAGATCAACCAATCCATATAACGCCGCCGCCGGAGAGCTAAAAATAAACGCTGTGTGAAAAATCGCCTATACTTATAGGCTGGATATTCAAATTAAAGCCACATGAGAATTGAAGAAGACAACAAGCTCGATTACAAAAGCGTGCTCATTCGCCCTAAGCGCAGCACCTTGGGCAGCCGCAAAGAAGTAGACTTATACCGCGAGTTTAGTTTTCGCAATGGTGCGCCTGATATAAAGCGGCCGCACTATAATGGTGTGCCATTAATGGCCTCGAATATGGATGGAGTGGGCACTTTTGAAATGGCTGATGCCTTGAGTGAGCACGGTATATTCACTTGCTTAGTTAAAAGTTACTCGGCAGAAGACTTGATCGATTTTTTTAATAAAGCGAATGCCCAGCGTATTGATAATGTTGCGTATTCAATGGGTATCGCCAAGCGCGACTATGAGAAGTTTAAGCAGGTTTATAAAGCCAAAGGTGTGCACTTAAAATACGTTTGCGTGGACGTAGCCAATGGCTATTCCGAAGGCTTTTCAGCTTTCATCAAAAAGCTGCGCAAAAACTACGCCGACATTGTCATTATTGCAGGTAATGTGGTCACGGGTGAGATGACGGAGGAGCTGCTGTTAAGCGGTGCTGATATCATCAAGGTGGGCATTGGCCCCGGCAGTGTATGCACTACACGCATCAAAACTGGAGTGGGTTTTCCGCAGTTATCGGCTGTGATTGAGTGCGCCGATGCCGCACATGGTTTGGGTGGTCACGTGATTGCCGATGGCGGTTGCACCTGTCCAGGCGACGTAGCCAAAGCGTTTGCAGCGGGTGCTGACTTTGTAATGTTAGGGGGCATGTTAGCTGGGCATGACGAGGGCGGTGGCGAAGTGATTACGCAATACTACAAAACCGGCGAAGTGCAAAAGGCTGCAGACGGTTGGCAGGACGTGATCGAAGAACGTAAGTTTGTGCAGTTTTATGGCATGAGCTCAAAGGCAGCTAACGACAAGCATTTTGGGGGGCTAAAAGAATATCGCTCGTCTGAAGGCCGTGATGTGTTAGTACCGTATCGTGGGCAAGTGGCCACCACGGTGCTGGACATACTGGGTGGCATCCGTAGCACCTGCACTTATGCTGGGGCTAAGAAGCTTAAATGGCTGAGCAAATGCACCACATTTGTGAAAGTGCAAGAGCAGTACAACGCTGTTTTTTCAGCCACGGACAAGGTCTAGTAGTTACACGGTTGGGTAATACAATGAAGCGCAAGGTGTTAGTGGTTGAGGATGATCCAGACATTGGCAATTTGCTACAAATGCACCTTGAGGATGCTGATTGTGAAGTTAAACTTGCAAGCACGGGCCCGGATGGAGTGAAGGTATTTAGCGAATGGCAGCCAGACTTAGTGGTGTTGGATATAATGCTGCCGCAGATGGATGGTCTCAGTGTGTGCCGTGAAATGCGTAAACAAAACGAAGCGGTGGCGATTTTGATGCTGACAGCTAAATCTACTGAACTAGACCGCGTGTTGGGTCTAGAGATGGGCGCAGATGACTATCTTACCAAGCCGTTTAGCCTGGCTGAATTGATGGCGCGGGTCAAGGCGTTATTTCGGCGTAGTGATGCTTTGCTTAAAGCGCAAGAACACCAAGACAAGCAAAGCAGTGAGCAGGTGGTGCTGACACGGGGCCGCTTACAGATCGACACCCAAAAACATCAAGCAATTATTGATAGCAAGGTGGTTGAATTGACTGCACGTGAATTTGATTTGCTGCTGTATTTAGCTCAGCACCCTGGGCGAGTGTATTCGCGTGCACAGCTGCTGGATGCAGTGTGGGGCTATGACCATGACGGCTATGAGCACACTGTCAACACCCATATCAATCGCCTGCGTAATAAAATTGAATCTAATCTTTCTGAGCCTGAGTTTGTGCACACCGTGTGGGGTGTCGGCTATAAATTTGCCGAATGAAGGCGTTTAGTTCTTTATTTGCTAAGTTGTCGATTGGCCTTGCTGCTTTGCTGCTGCTGGTGGGTCTGTTGTATGTTTTTTTAAGCGGCTTGGCCGCGCAGCGCTATGTTGAGCATTTAAGCCAAGACTTGCACCGCTCCTTAGCTGATAACTTAGTGGCCGACAAAAACTTGGTGCAACAGGGGCGCTTAAATCAAGACGCGTTAAAAGAAACCTTTCGTCAGTACATGGTGGTCAACCCCAGCATCGAGATTTACTTGTTGGACTTGCAGGGCGGCCTGATCGCTTATTCAGCTGACCCAGGCAAGGTTAAGCGAGAGAAGGTTTCTTTGCGGCCTATTTTTGCTTTCTTAGATGGCTCGGAGCAATATCCACTGGGAGATGACCCGCGTAGCCACGACAAGAAAAAGCCATTTTCAGTCACTACCGTGCCGAGCGCCGATCAGCCAGAAGGTTATTTATATGTGGTATTGCGCGGCGAGCAATTTGATGAAATTGAGAAAATGGCACACGACAACTACTTTAGGCGTCTAAGCGGCTGGGCTGTGGCCGCCAGCTTATTGGTAGGCTTGTTGACGGGCTTAGCGGTGTTTTATTGGTTGACCCGCCGCTTGCGTGGTTTGAGCCAGCAGATGGAGCACTTTGAGCATACCGATACGCCGCCGCAAGCCTTGCTGAATGACCACAGCGGCGATGAGATCGACCACATCAACCGCACTTTTAAGCGCATGGCACAGCGCATACGCTTGCAGCTCGATCAGCTAGAGGACAAAGATATCCAGCGCCGCCAGCTGGTGGCACAGGTGTCCCACGATTTGCGCACCCCACTGGCCTCGATGCTGGGTTACATTGAGTCGCTAGAATTAAAACATGATCGCTTAAGCGTAGAGCAGCAACAGTCGTTTTTAGCGATCGCACATAAGCAAGGTAAGCGCCTTAGCCGTATGATTGAATCCTTGTTTGAGCTTTCCAGTCTAGAAGCACGTGAAACTGAGCCATTGCATGAAACCTTTATGCCTGCCGAGTGGCTGCATGATGTGGCGCAAAAGCACCGTATCCGCGCCGAAGCGCAAGGGGTGACAATTGAGGTGGACATTCAACACGCCAATTTATTGGCTGAAGCGGACTTATCCCTGCTAGAGCGCGTGATGGATAACTTAATAGACAATGCGCTGAGCCATGCAAATGATGCGCAATCCTTATCCTTATCTCTGGCGGACGATGGCGAGCAAGTAGCCATTGCGGTGACAGACCAAGGGCAAGGAATCGACCCGCAGCAGCTTGCAACCTTATTTGAACCTTTTGCACGTGGCGATACTCAAAATAATGAGCGCCACCATGCGGGCTTGGGTTTGGCCATTGCTAAACGCATTATGCTGTTACTGGGTGGCGACATCCGTATTGAGAGCCAGCTTGGAAAAGGCTCGGTGTTTACCTTATTACTACCTAAGGCGACAAAATAGATGGATAAAGTAACGATGTTATAAATTTGTTAAGACTTTGTGAGGCGCTTGTCATACCTTAGGCTTACATTAATCGGCAAATGATTAACAAACAAATTATTATAGATATGAGCATGAACAGTATTAGTATGAATGGAAAGTGGAAACCCGTTGCGTTGGCCTTAGTTGGCATTGGTGTGGCATGCGGTTTATCAACCAACACCATTACTGCGGGACAAACAACGGCAGCCGAAGGCCAAGCCACTGCGATTTTTGCGGGCGGCTGTTTTTGGTGCGTGGAAGCAGGCTTTGAAAAGGTGCCAGGCGTGATTGATGCCGTTTCAGGCTATACAGGCGGCATGGCTGAAAATCCCACTTATCGCCAAGTGGCCAGCGGCCAAACCAAGCACACTGAGGCGGTGAAGGTGATTTATGATCCGGAACAAATAACTTACGACGAATTGCTGGACGCCTTTTGGAAGCAATTTGACCCAACTGATAACGAAGGCTCGTTTGTAGACCGTGGCCAGCAGTATCGTCCTGGTATTTTTTATGCAAGCGAAGAAGAGCGAGAATTGGCGCAAGCTTCGCGTGATAAGCTGGATGCTTCGGGGCGGTTTGAAAAGCCCATCGTCACCGAGATTACGGCAGCCACAGCATTTTATGATGCCGAGGACTACCACCAAGACTATTACAAAAAGAATGCTTTACGCTATAAGTATTACCGTAAAGGTTCGGGGCGTGATCAATTCTTAACGCGTGTGTGGGGCGATGAGCTGAATGCAACGCCGACCAAGAAAGTATCCAAAGCTAAAGAAGCGGCTGCAACCATTAAAAAAGACCCTGAAATGAGCAAAAAATACACCAAGCCCAGTGACGAAGAGCTGAAAGCCAAGCTCAGCCCAATGGAATACAAAGTGACACAGCATGAAGGCACTGAGCCGCCGTTTAGCAGTGATTACCACGATAGTAAAGAAGAAGGTATTTATGTTGATATTGTCTCCGGTGAGCCGTTATTTTCATCGGTGCATAAGTATGACTCAGGCACAGGTTGGCCAAGCTTTGATCGCCCGATTGATGAGCAATTTGTGGCGACTAAAAAAGACTTTAAACTGATTTTGCCGCGCACAGAAGTACGCAGTGTATATGGTGACTCACATCTAGGTCATGTATTTAAAGATGGCCCATCCGCTACTACGGGCTTGCGCTATTGCATCAATGCAGCTTCATTACGTTTTGTGCCTAAAGATGAATTGGTTGCGCAAGGCTATGGTGAGTATGCAGGCCAATTTTCAGAGTAGGTGATGATGAATACCATTAACACTGCCACTTCTGGAGGAGAGCGCCGTCGTTTTTCATTAGGACTTGCTCTTGCTGGTGCCTTAGCCTTAAGCGGGCAAAGTGCGCTGGCAGGTAAGCAAGTGATTACCAGTGGCACGACTAAAGCTTCGGTGGTTGAGTTATACACCTCGGAGGGCTGCAGCAGTTGCCCGCCTGCGGATGATTATTTAAGCAAGCTAGAAGCCGCAATGGGTAGCGAAGTACAAGTGATGCCATTAGCCTTTCATGTGGATTACTGGGATTACTTAGGCTGGAAAGACCCGTTTTCTAAGGCGCAATTTACCCAGCGCCAGCGCGAGATTGGTGCGATCAACAAGCAACGCACCATTTATACACCCGAGCTGGTTGTCGATGGCAAAGAGGCGCGTAAACTCAATATGGTGAAAGCCATTGAAGAGACTAATGCCATGCAGGCGCAAGCGGATATTCGTTTAGAGCTGGACCACAGTGGTCAACAACTGGCAGCGAATATTACTGTGGACAATGCGCCTGAGGGCCAAGCGAATGTGCTGTATGTGGCGGTATATGAAAACAAGCTGGTTCGCGATATTGAAGCAGGTGAAAACCGCGGCCGCAAGCTACATCACAACTACGTGGTGCGTGAATTTCATGGTCCTAGCAAAGTGCATAACGGCAAAGTCGTTAATATGAACCTAGCGATCGACCCAAGTTGGAACACGCAGAACCTCGGTGTGGTGGTGATGGTGAAAGCAAAAAACACCGGCGAGACTTTGCAAGCAGTGCGAGCCATCCTATAAAGTAGTTGCTGGCGGCTAAATATTAGGGCTTCACCAAGGGAGTGTTTTCCAGCAAGCTATTGTAATGGTTTTTCACTTTGCTCATGTCGATGCCATTCAGAAACGACGAATACGCTAAATAGCTCAGTAAAAAACGTTTATCGGTAGCCCACGGCGGCAAGTATTTGGGCATTTTCAATAAGCCATCGTTGGCTAAATTGCACAACATGGGAATATCTTCCAGGTCCAGTTTGCCGCAAAACAACAGCGGCAAGCAATCCACCCGCTTAGTGGCGACAATGGCGCGGAAGAAATTGTGCACCCGCACCAAGCCATCAAGATAAACATTGTCTTTAGTAAATGGTGCGCCGCCAGTCAGCACGCCGCCGCGAAACACCCGACGAGTATTTTCAAAAGCTTGCTCGGTGTTTTCTACGTGCTTTAAAAAATAGCGGTACACCTCGATAAAATCCGCGCCGTCGATGGCCATTTGAATACCCAGCACGCGATCGGATAAACGTCTCATGCGGTCGATATCCATGGTGCCGGTGATGAATTCGGCAAACACCGCCAAACCTTCTTGAGTGCGGGTGGTGCCGGGGTGGCTGGCGGCCAGCATCGGTAGCTCAGTCTGCGCTAGGCCGTTCAAGGAGGTGCCCACGTGAATGTAAGCCTCGTGGTTGATGAGCTGCACAATGTCGCGATCGGTAAAACAAGCAGTACGTTTGATGCGAATGCGTTTTGCACCCGCTAAAGCATTGGCGGATAAATTATCTTCAATTAATACAGCTGGTGCGCTATCGCCAAAGGCATCGCTAACCGCTTGACGCATCTGTTGCGCAACGTTTTCGGCTAAATGGCAGGCGTCGTCAGGTGCGCCTAGGTCAATGGTAGCGAATGACTCAATCAGCGAATCAAACTGCTTGGCTAAGGTTAAAGAAGTGGCCATGCCGTCGGTTAAGGGCGTATTCGGTGTGCCGTAAAGCTGTTGTGAGTAGTCAAAGAATGCGCGGGTGCCGCTGTTAGCTAGGATATGCGCGCTGGTTTCAAGCGCCTTTGCTTGTCGTTGTAGCCATGGCTGCGCTTCATGGCCTGTTAGTGCATCAAGCTCGGGCTGAATGGCGGTTAATTGCTCTAGGGTGTTGCTGGGGTCAAACTTTGGGTACTCCACGCTGGGCAGCTTTTGCGCATTGTTTGCGAAAAAGGCATCGCGCACCTGCGGTGGCCAGCTGATATGGCGCAAAATGCGAATGCTTTTTGATGCCTTATACAGCTGCTTGCTGAGTTGCGAAATCTGTTGGTGATCGGGTTGCATCTCTTAACCTAATTTATTTTTCACTAAGTCGAGCGCTTCATGCCATTTTGCAAAGGCGCCATCGGCTTCTAGTTGGTCGATGCCTAATTTGGTATATGTGCCGTCGCGAGCAATTTCATCGCATAAGTCTTGCGTGCTTTGCGCAGGCCGACCTAAGGCATAATGAGCTGCACCTAATATATTGTGCAACACCATGTCTCGGGCTAGTTTTGGGTCAAGACCTTGTTGTTCTAACCAGCTAATTTGCTCGGCAAAAAAACGATATAACCAGCCATGCAAAACGGCATGAGTAGCGGCTAAATCAAATTGTGATTCATCGTCAAAGGCAATTGCCTTGCCAAGGTTGTTGGCTAAGTCCAGTGCTGGTTTTATGGGAGGATGTACGGGCACAAAACCTTGGGCATTTTCAGCCGCCACTGTCGGCAGCATCAGCGCTAACTGCTCAGGTAGCTCGGCTTTGGCGCGAAGCTCGTCCATATCAATACCAGCCATAGCGGAAATAACGACTTTATCGCTCGCGCTCGCGAAGTCACATTCCGCCAATAAGGCATCAGCTTGAAAAGGCCGAACAGCTAGTAAAATCATATCGCTGTGATCGATCACTTCTTGGTTGTTACTGGCGATTTTGCAATTAAAGGCCTTAGCCAGCTTGGCCGATTGTGCTGCACCGCGTGGGCTTAACATGATATCTCTCGTATCTCCCGCATGACGCAAACCCTGAACGGTGTAGCTGGCTAGATGGCCCACGCCTAGAATGCCAAGACTGGGGTAGGTAGCAGCAGTGGGTGTGGTCATATTAGTTATTTAGATAGGTTAAAAGGGATCGTGTGATGATAGCTTAATTTATGCGATTTGTAGTGACTAGGTGATTGCGCCTGTCGATCAATTAGTGGTAGTTTATCAGCGGAAAACAAGCAATGAAAATCAACAATATATTTAAAGGGCAATCAGATGAAATTATGGCTTAACAAACACCAAACATCGCAATATTCAGAACATGCCGCCACCATGATTGCGCAGTCGCATGTGCAAGATGCCCTTTCTTTGTTGCAGCATTGTCCTGCGCATGGCGTGACCGATTTGCATTCGGCGCCGCCGATAGCCGAGCAATTAGGTGTAGGCGCGGTGATGGTAAAAGATGAATCTAACCGCATGGGGCAAGGCAGCTTTAAGGCACTGGGCGGTGCTTATGCGGTGTTTGATCTAGCTTTGGCGCATCTCAAGAGCACTACAGGCAGTGATATTGACCCTGCTGATATACGTTCGGCAGCTTATCAAGCACAGCTGGGTGAATTAACGGTAGCATGTGCCACGGCGGGCAATCATGGTATCTCGGTAGCTTCAGCAGCGCGCTTGTTGGGTATTGCCTGTGAGGTGTTTATTAGCGAATCAGTGCCGGAAGAGTTTGCACAACAGTTAAGCCAGCTAGGGGCGACAGTACACCGTGAAGGCGTGGACTATGAAGCCTCTTTTGCAGCATCGAAAGCCTTGTGTGCTGCACAAGGCGCAAGCCTTATTTCAGATACGTCATGGCAGGGCTATACCGATATTCCGCTAACCATTATGCGCGGTTATTTGGTGTTGGCACATGAAGCCGCGCAGCAGTGTGAGCAGATGCATAATGGTGACGGGCCCACGCATATTTTCTTGCAGGCGGCAGTAGGCGGCTTGGCGGGTAGTGTGGCGGGTTATTTTGCTGATTGCTATGGAATGCAAACTGTTAAGTCGATTGTGGTGGAGCCTACAGGCGCCGCCTGTTTGATGCAAAGCACACAAGCGGAGAGGATTCAATTGATTGAAGGTAGCCATACCGTGATGGGCCGTTTAGATTGCTTATTACCATCTAAGGTTGGCTATGAGTTATTACGTGATACAGCTTATGCATTTAGCACCATAGACGACAGCGAAAGTTTTGCCGCCATGCGTTTGGCCAGTGACAATGGTTTACAAATTGGTGAGTCGGGCGCGGCGGGTTTGGGTGCGTTGATCAGTGCTTGCGCCGACCCTGGGCAGCGTGAAACATTGGGGCTGGATGCGCAATCTCGGGTGTTGCTTGTTGCCTCAGAAGGGCCAGCCGATTTGGCCTTATTTAGTGAAGTAACCGGACAACAACCCAAAGCCAAGAAATAATGAAAAGCAGACGGTTTATCCAATGTGACGTGTTTAGCCGCATCTCGACTAAAGGCAATGCTTTGGCGGTGGTGGTAGACGGCGAGGGTTTGTCTGACGAGCAGATGCATGATTTTGCCAAATGGACCAACTTAGCTGAAACCACTTTTTTGCTGCCACCTAGTGATGAGCGTGCTGACTATAAAGTGCGCATTTTCACCCCAACTCGCGAGATGCCATTTGCAGGTCACCCGACATTGGGCAGCTGTGCGGCCTGGTTGCACACAGGTGGTCAGCCAAAAGAAGTAGGCTTGGTGCGTCAAGAGTGTGTGATTGGTCTTGTGGACATTGACTTAAGCCTGTCAGAACCGGCTTTTGTGGCGCCACCTACGGCAGTAAGGCCTATGCAAGCTGCAAACCTAGCAGCGATTAGCGAAGCTTTGCAGCTGGATGCAGATAGTATCGTGCGTACTGCTGAGTTAGATAATGGCCCAGTGTGGCAGGCTATTGAACTGCAAAGCGCCGAGCAAGTGCTAGCGGTTGAATCAGCAGCAGTGAGATGGCCAGATTTTAAAGCCATCGGCTTGTTTGGCTCGCGTCAGGCTGGTGATGAATGCGATTACGAAGTACGCATGTTGGCACCTTCAAGCGGTATGAGCGAAGATCCAATTACTGGCTCGCTAAATTCGGCTTTAGCATGTTGGTTGCATCAGCAAGACCGCTTGCAGGAGCAACAAGTGATGGCGCAAGGCACGGTGATTGGGCGTCATGGCCGCGTGCACATCGGTTTGCAGCAGGGCGATGAGGCGCGGATTTTAATTGGTGGTCATACCGAGATCCTTATTCAAGGGCATGTGGTGATTTGATTGCTGAAAGAAACTGGCTTTTGCTGGTATTTAAAAGCATTGATTTTTTTGCAAGCTAAGAGAGATGCTCCTATAAAGGGACATTCAATTCTAGATAAAGCGTAGCTTGCTTGCTAGCGATATATGATGATTAAGAGCATTCGGGATATGGCTTATGTTATAAAGTAAGTTGTTGTTAATTTTATTTCTAAGTTATTGATGTTTTTTAACTCCCAATACGGTTCAACCGCAAGGCAAGTATTTGGCCTCTTGGGTTGGTTGTTGTTAAGCTTTTTAGCAGCAGCAGCAGGGGTGCTTGCTTCTGTTGATGTGCCAGAATTTTATGCCAGCTTAAACCAGCCTAGCTGGGCGCCCCCCGCGTGGTTGTTTGGCCCTGCTTGGACGGTTTTATATATACTGATCGCCATTGCTGGCTGGCTAGTTTGGCGGCCGCGTGGCTTTGCGGGTGCCCCTTTTGCGCTAAGCTTATTTATAGTGCAGATGGTGTTTAATGCTTTGTGGACGTGGCTGTTTTTTGTCTGGCACTTAGGGGCATGGTCGTTTGCAGAAATACTCTTTCTGTGGGTGCTGATTGCTAGTACGATCGCTGTGTTTTGGACACACAGCCGCAGCGCAGCCTTATTGCTGGTGCCTTACCTAATGTGGGTGACCTTTGCTAGTGCGCTTAACTATGCAATGTGGACACTTAACCCAGAAAAATTAGCTGGGTTTTGAGTGGTGAATTAAGCTCTGCCATTGCTGGTGTGTCTTAAGTATTGTAGTAAATCATGGGAAATTCGAGCGTCTCAATTATAAAAAGCTTTCACTACATCGCAACTCCAGCGGGGATGATGGTGCTTTGTTTATTGTTGTACGCGCTTTTTAGGTTGCTAGGTTGGCGCCGTTTGGGCCATAACATGATTGCACTTTGTATCGCTGTGTTTTTAGTGTTTGCGACACCGATCAGTGCTCGATGGATAGAACACCAGTTTATGAATTATATGTATCCGGATGGTCTTGGTGTGGGCAATAAGCAAGACCATGATGCGATTATTGTGGCAGGATGGCAACAGGCATTTTTACCAGATAATCCTGAAATGGATCGCTTTTGGTCAGACCGGTTGTGGGTGGCTTCGCGAGTGCATCAAGTTTCTGGTAAGCCGATTGTAATCATCTCTAGCCAATTTCCTATGCCAGGCGCGCCTGATTTAGGCGAGCAGCCCTATGCGGTTAATAAGCTAACACAATGGGGCGTTGCGCAAGAAAGCATCGTGAATGCTAAGCCCGGTAGAACGACTTATGAAGCGATGTTGCATGGTAAAAATGAGCTAGTACGTTTGCAAGCAAAAGAAGTGTTGTTGGTGGGGTATGCGCTGCGCACAGCGCGCAAAAAACAAACCCTAGAAAGCTTGCTGAACCAAGGACAGCCAACTGGCACTTATAAAGTACATTTGCAAACCACTGAATCAGAGCGGAATTTTCGGTTGCTAGACCCGGGGTATTTAGCGGTATGGTTGCCTAATGAGAATACGCTTAAGCGCAGTGCTGAAATAATCCATGAAATCGCAGGGCATTTGGGTTATCGTTTAAGTGGCTTGATTAAGGGTGCCGACACAAAGTGACAATAGGACTAACTTAAATCATTGCGGATGAATACGAATAAGGAGCCTATTAAAGTAGCGATTGTGCATTACTGGCTAGTAGGGATGCGTGGCGGTGAAAGGGTGCTGGAAGCGATTTGTGAGCTATACCCGCAAGCCGATTTATTTACTCATGTGGTTGATCATGACAACATCAGCGACACCCTAAAGCGTCACCCGATTCACACCAGTTTTATCAATAAGCTGCCGTTTGCTAAAAAGTATTATCAAACCTATTTGCCCTTGATGCCGATTGCGCTAGAGCAGCTAGATTTAACGGCTTATGATTTGGTTATCAGCACCGAGTCTGGTCCAGCAAAAGGAGTGGTAACCCGCCCGGATGCAGTGCATGTGTGCTATTGCCACACTCCCATGCGTTATGCATGGGATATGTATCATGAATATCTGAATCAGCAGAATATGATTAAACGCACTTTGATGCGGCCTTTGTTGCACTATATTCGTTCATGGGATTATCAATCTGCTGCTCGTGTCGACCACTTCATCTGCAACTCTAATTATGTGGCGCAGCGGGTGCAAAAATTCTATCGGCGTGACTCGGTAGTGATTAACCCTCCAGTGGATACCGAGCGCTTTAGTCTTGTCGATTCTGCGAAGGAAAAAAAGCAAGATGCTTATTTATTGCTGGGCCAGTTAGTGCGCTATAAAAAAGCCGACATCGCCGTTGATGCGTTTAGTCAATTGGGCAAAAAACTGATCGTGATTGGTGTTGGTGAGCAGCTACAAGAACTGAAAAAAAACGCAGCTGACAATATAGAGTTTTTAGGCTGGCAACAGCAAGAAGACATTGCCATGTATTTGAGAACCTGCCGTGCGTTAGTGTTTCCTGGCATTGAGGATTTCGGCATTGTGCCGCTTGAGGCGATGGCTTCTGGCACACCGGTGATTGCCTATGGCCAAGGCGGCGCACTAGAAACTGTAGTAGACAAAAAAACAGGTGTGCTGTTTTATGAGCAAACTGCCGAAGGTTTAGCGCGAGCGGTCACTGAGTTTGAAAAGATTGAATCAAAGTTTTTAGCTGATGCCTTGGTTGCACATGCAGCGGGTTTTGCAACACCTAAATTCAAACAAAAAATCAAAGCCTTTATTGACAGCAAATTGATCTAGTTAGGCAATTAGGTATTATCCTACTGGGTCGTCGCTAAGAAAATCATATCCTAGCTGCTTCATCAAATCAGCATTTAGGCTTTGCTTAATGATGTCCTGTTCTTGCTGGTTGAGTTGCGGCAATTCAGTGACCTGCTGATAGTCTTTCTTTTGCTCGCCAAAGCCATTCACATAGCGCTCAAAAGGCTTGAAGTCCGTCTGTGGTGTGTTTTCGCCCAGCTCAATTTGTAACTTAGCAAATATATCGGCTTGGTCGGCGGCGAGCTCTTCAGCCTTGATGACCATACCATGCGGTACTTCTTCTAATAAGCGCAGATAGGCGTGGTATTTTTGATTCCACATTTGCAGCACGTTTTCATAATCTTCAATTGAGTGCTGCAAGAAAAATACAAATGGTAGCTTTTGCAGCATCGGCATATGCTGGTTATAGGGATCACGGTGCATCGCTTTTAGCCAAGAGTAGGGGTTGCGCACAGTGACCACTACCAAAGTTTGAGATAAATCACGCTTGCGCCATTCTTTCTGCTGCGGTGCAAGGCGGTGTTTCCAACCTAAAAAGCCATAGTCAAGCAGACGCTGAGAGAAGTTTTGCTGGATAAGCCCTGCGGCGGCGTTACTGGCGGTGTGGCGCTCGCCAAAAATTTTGATTTGCTCGATTCCCATAACCGTATTGTAGTCGATTAAGCGCGCAAGTCGGGGCGGCCAATTTGGCGGAGCATCAAATAAATATGCTGCGTTTTGTAGGCTAGAGAGCGCCGCAAAAAAAAGCGCATAATCCAGCGCGAGCGCAAACTAGGATATTGATTGCCTGCAAGGCTGCTGTGGACTATCTTTAATGTGAGTGTAGACAAAGCACTTAGTTTATAAGCGTTGAATGCAGCAGGTGGTGTTTGCCCAAACAGGCTGTGCGACAATTGCATCGCCAGTAGCGTGGGTTGCAGCAAGCCAGTTTTTTTAAGCTCATTTGCCAGTGCTTGCCAGTCGAAGCCTGTTTCGTGTGCAACCGTCGCTGCATTGTGCCAATCAAGCAGCCATTTAAGGCGGCCCCACATCGCCATGCTGCCATGAATGGGTAGATAGCGTAGATACAGAGGTAGTGAAAAGGTGGTGTAATCATGGCCGTGTAGCTGTACGGTGCTTAATGCAGCGCTGGCCTTTGCAAAATCAATATTGTAAGCATGCTTGTTCTTATCAAGCCGCCAATGCAGTTCCACTTCAACATGTGGCTTTTGGGGCGACAATAACACTTTGTCTTTGCGCACTTGTAAAGTTTCACGCCGCTGCTTAGTCTTTTGGGCGGTGATCTGTGTACCAATGGCGGTGTATCCAGCATCAATCAAAGCAGCTTCAGTGCGCTCTATATCATCAATGGCTACCCATATATCCAAATCTTTGCTATATCGACTAGAGCTGGATGCGCTCAATTGCTGTGACAATAATATCCCTTTGAATGGGATATAAACGATTCCGTGCTCACCTAATACTTGGTCGAGATGCTGCAATGTGGCTTGTTGTGCCAGTAGCTTAAATTGCATTTCGTGAAATTGCCGTTTTAAGGGCTGTATCAAGGCCTTAGGCAAGTGTTGAGATTGATCTTTAACCGCAAACCAAAACGGAATTTGCAAGTGATGCCAACGCAGCGCTTGCAATACTTCATCAGTGTCAAAGGCGGCTAGCTTTTCGAGCAGCGCAGAGAGATTGTCAGTGGTTGAAGCTTTTATGTTGACCGTAATTACCCTGCAAATCAGTGGCAGCGGGCCAGTGATAAGTTGTGAAGCTTGGGTGTTTTGCTTGGGCACTTTGTCGATGTAATTTAGGGCGATGATTTAATAGTGAAATGCCTAAGCAAGCTGCACATCAAAGTCTAATTTTGCAAGTTTTTTTGCAATTGGCTGCATGCCTAGATAGCGCGCTAAAAATATGTTTTGTGGGCATTGCACGTTCACATTTACGGTAGAAAATGCCGAAAATAAGCCGCTGGCACCTTGCTCGCTGAGGTATTGCTCGGCAGAATGATGAGTTTGAATTACTTCAAATATATCACTTAGCCAAGGCCGTTTTTGTTCACGCGGGTGGGGCAAATAGTTAACCGGTTGGTCTTTAAAATAATCCCTTAGTTTTTGTCGATAATGTGCTTCGTTAATGAGGGCGTCTTCAATCAGCGGTTGACCAATATAAACCAATTTTCCTGACTTAAGTGCAGTGACAGGGTAGTGTAAGTTATGATGGCGAAAACGGTCGCGTACTTGCAATTGCTCGCCTCGGTAATTAGTGTCAAACAAGCCGCTTCGATAAAACCCCGCTGCCCATTTGGCCCACTCTTTTAAACGGTAGCGTTTTAGCATCGACTCCATGCGCAAGTAATGGTTGAGGCCATCTTCCCACAGCTCCACTCGCTCTGGTCCTGCGTGATCGATAATAAAGCGAGTTATAGGTGTGTAATTGGCAGTTAATATAAAGCGACAATTCGGGTGTTGAGCAATGAGATTTTTAATCAACATCGCCACACGTTCGTAGTAAGCGCGGTTGTTTGCGATAGAAAGCAGTGGTCGGCTTTGCTCAGTGCCAATCTTATGAATGGTATGGGTTAGCGCGTCGATACCGGCTTTTTCCAATGCGCCGTTGTTGCGGTAGTCAATTGCTGCCACCACTTGCCGAGGATTATGCTTTAGTAAAGCCAGCAGATGGGTACCCATTGGTACAATCACAACCGGTGCTGTTGTGGCGGCTTCGGTGTTTTTCATTACTAAGTTTTGAATGCAGCCTAAGCTTGCTTAGCTGTTTTCATGCAATCAACTGTGCCGCCATATTGGGCTCCAAGTGCTCAAAGGCTTGCCAAAAGCCTTCGCCACGGTTTTTATGTCCCTGCCAAATTTCAGGAATGAACATCACATTGGGCACGTGTTGTGCCAAGCTCTGGCCTAATTGCAAAAAATCCACGTTGCCTTCGCCCATTTGTACGCCTTCGCCGCTATCGCCGAGGGCATCAGAAATATGCAGATGGGCAGTGTAAGGACCAACGGCATCAATAAACTCATTTAAAGACCAGCCATAATAATTGCAGGCCATCATAGAGTGAGAGATGTCTAAGCAAATGCGCATTTTATTCTGCTTACAAAATTGCACGATCTCGTTTGGGTCGACAAATAAGTTGTGGTAGCGTTGGCCGCCGAAATGCCATGGGAAAGGCGGCATTGTTTGGACAATCACCTCCACCCCTTCTTGGTCTACTTGGCCAAGTTGCTTAGCAATTTGCTGATAAAGGGCGGGGCGCTCATCGGCGGCCATGAAACTTTTTTCAGTGAAACCACCTGCGTTGAGCACGATTACGGGCCGTTTAGTGGCAGGGAAATAGCTTTTTAACTTTTGTGTTACTGCGATAGTTTGCTGCAAATTAGCGCGTGAGGTTTTCAAATAGCTTTTATCTTTCGAAGCTAAGTCAATTATATGGTCACCAGCAAACAGCTCGGGTGCATGCACGGCTAAGCCCAGGCCTTGTGGCTCATCAAACACGCTGTCTATATCGACTTCTAAGTCTTGATAGCTTAAGTGAAACTCGACAAAATCTAGATTCGATAAATCAGATAGCTTGGCATAATCGTGGTAGCGCACTGGGATGCCGAAAGGGCGGTCGAAGTAATAATTACGTGCTTCAGTGATCGCGCCGTCGATGTCTGTTTGAAAGAAAAAGTCACCAGCATCAATGTCGCGCACTGCTGCTTTGCCAAGCAGGTCAGGTAGTAAATAAGGCTGTAAGCCTTGGCCTGGACTTTTGATTTCAATCATCTCGCGGGTGATACGCTCGCCTTTGGTAATCGTTGTTTTAGCAATCAAGCTTTTTGCCAAGGTTTCGCGATTCATCATCTCGCCTTGGCTGAGGCTGCGTTCAGATGCGTTGCCCAAGGCGGTCTCGATATTGCGAATTGATTGCACCATTTGCGCAAACTCATTTGGTAAGAGACTCACTTTGTGATCGTTGCCCTCCATGCCTTTGTCTAAGGTGAAATGTTTTTCAATCACGCGTGCACCCATGGCGACAGCTGCCACTGAAGTATCAACTCCTAATTCATGGCCTGAATACCCAACTAGGCCGCCGCCGATTTGCTTTAAGCGCTCAAGATAGCGCAGATTAACGTCTTTTAAAGGTGCAGGATAAGTTGAATTGCAATGCAACAGCACGAACTGCGTTGCGTGCTGATTGAGAAAATCTACCGATTGTATA
Source organism: uncultured Gammaproteobacteria bacterium (assembly GCA_938021685.1). Taxonomy (GTDB): domain Bacteria; phylum Pseudomonadota; class Gammaproteobacteria; order Arenicellales; family Poriferihabitantaceae; genus JAAELZ01. The sequence goes on from CALIFM010000185.1 coordinate 19,570, forward strand.
ATTTCAGTTTCGGTACACATGCCCGTGGAGCAAAGCAAAGGCTTGTTCGTTTCCGCCATCGCCTTTAGCAAGGGCAGATTGGTAAAGTCTGCCGATGCCACTTTGTAAGCGGGCATGCCGTAACCCTCTAGCACCGCGAGTGAAGTCTGATCCCATGGAGTGCATAGCGGAGTGACGCCTAAAGATTTGCAGTAATCGAAAGCTTCGATCAACTCGTCGTTGCTTAGCTGAAATTTCTCTAGTAAGTCAAAGACATATTGCGCGCCGAGATCAGCCGAATCATCACGAGTTTGGCCTTGGTTTTTATATACGCTGGCCATGTCACGCATTTGAAATTTTACGCAATCGGCGTTCGCAGCAGCAGCAGCATCCACTAGTTCTTTGGCATGTTTTAGACTGCCGTTGTGGTTGTTACCAAGCTCAGCAACGATGTAGGTGGGTGTGGTTTGACTTAGCAAATGGCCATCAATGCTAATGCCTTCAAGGCCTTTTATAGCAATGGCTTTAAGCCGGTTTCCGGTATCCACCAACGGCAGTAAATTGAACGAATCCTTGAAGCTCATGGCCAATGTGGCCGTAGAGCTATCAACCAGGCAGGCGGTAAACTGAGTATTCATCGCCTCGCTAACGGCGATGCTTAAGTCAGTTTGTTTGCTGTTAGTCAGCCACCGCCTGAAGTCACCATCGCTGAGTACACCGACTAGACAGCGATTGTTGTCAACAACAAACACCGTACCAGATTTGTTCGCATCAATTTTCAGCAGGCAATCTGCCAGCGGAGAGGAATTGAGGACCAGATAAGCGTCTAAGTCAGAGATGATTTGCATGGTTTTTATCAGCTTAATTGAGCATCAGACAAGTTCTTAGCATACATGAGTATGGCCTCTGTGATGGCTTCGGTTAAAGCTGTTAGGTTTTATAGGCCCAACCAAGCACGTAAGCCGTGCTTTTTAGGGCGCTCTGCTGTATTTGATGGGCTTCGTTTTTTTGAAAGATTATCAGCTTGGCTAATTACCGGTGTCATTAGTGGCTCCCCGTTTAATAAGCGCTTAGGGTTGCTATAAAATAAGGTATTGGCGGCCTTAATGCCAAAGTGCTTACACACATAGTCATAGGCATTAGCTAAATTAGGTGAGCGTCCATCAACGCGGTGAGCATCTGAGGCCACAATATGCACGCAGCCGTTAGCTAACCAATGATTTGCTACTTCTTGAATAGGTGGCCCAAAACGACCAGTTAAGCTCAGTGCGGTTAGCTGCGTTTTACAGCCCCATTCGATCCAGTCGTATAAAATTTTGGGGTCACGAGCCAAGTCACCATTGCGTTCAGGATGGGCAATAACCGGTGTGATGCCCATATTAATACAAGTGCCCAAGATAGCCTCCACGCCGAGCGGCAGGTGTTGCTTAGGCAGCTCAATAAGCGCTGCTTTTTTTTGGTCAGCATAGGTTAAAACTTGGCCCTGTCTTATTTGTTCAGGTAGCTCAGGGGTGAGATGCAGCTCAGACCCTAAGTGCAAACGGAGAGGGATTCTTTGTTCAGCCAGCTGTTCTTCTAATTTCTGCTTTGCCGTGATGATGGCATCGTAATAATTGCTAAAGGCGCCGTTGCCATGGTGAGGAGTCAGTACCACATCCGTGACGCCACAATTGACAGAAACCTGCGCCATTTGCAAAGCCATGTCTATGCTGGTTGCGCCGTCATCAATGTCGGGCAGCATATGGTTGTGGCAATCAATCATGCGCACTGCATTGCTTACAGCATTACTGTTCGGATCATATAAAATTTCTTCGCTCATCTGTTTTTAGTACGCCGTTTTGGTAATAAAACCTTTGAACACGGTAAGGATTATAATCTTAATATCAAGCCAAATTGACCAGTTACGGATATAAAAAATATCATGTTCAACACGTTGCTCGATGCTGGTGTTGCCGCGTAAGCCATTAATTTGTGCCCAGCCGGTGATGCCCGCTTTAACATAATGTTTTTGCATATACTCAGGCACAGTGTATTGGAATTTCTCAACAAAAAATGGTCGTTCAGGGCGTGGGCCCACCACTGACATGTCTCCCATCAGCACATTAAAAAACTGTGGCAACTCATCCAGACTGGTGCGGCGTAAAAAACTACCAAATTGAGTGGCACGGTTTTCACCTTTTTTGGCCCAAACGGGACCGCTATTTTGCTCTATACTTATAGGCATAGATCGGAATTTAAGCATCGTAAAAGGCCGGCCATTCAATGTTAAGCGCTCTTGGCGAAACAGCACTGGACCGGGTGAGCTGAACTTGACCCCAATGGCAATCAGCAAGAGAAGCGGTGACAGTAATATCAAAACAAGTAGTGCAAAGCTGCGATCCATCAGTGATTTCAGCCAGCGATCTGCTGAGCGTAGTGGTTTTACTGATAGGCTAAGCATAGGTAAGTCAGCGCGGCGTTCTAACTCTGGGCGCAATATCGGCAGAAAGCTAAAATCAGGGAAGTAGCTAATTTGAATTAAGTTAGATTTGAAATGGCTGATAATATCGCGCACACTGTTGTTGTCCAATTGTGCCCCCACTAACCATAATTGTTGAGTATTAGCGTCACTGATAAATGCATCTATCTTTTTCAGTTGGGCGGCATTGCTAGTTTTCTTTGGGCCCTTTTTACCTTGCCAATCCCAGCGACGTACGCTGCGGTAAGCATATGGGGCTTGATCGACTAGGCGATCCACTGTGGTGTTAAACTTGGGGCCGGTTCCAATGGCCAATACATCCAATTTAGATGCTGCATGGCTGGTGTCTAAGCGGGCTTTTTGGTCTAGGCCAATACGCCAGATCAAGCTAAATAAATAGCTTAGGAAGATGGACACTAAGAACCAAGTGCGGGAGTAGGTATAATTGGTTTTTGACACCATGGCGATTAAAGCAATGGAAGAAATAATCACAAACCAGCTAATGGACAAGCGACGCAGCACGTTCCACGAAAAAATGGAGCGACCGCCGTCATATAAACCAAAGGCTGCGGTACATAGCAGCACCACTAATGACACCACTATGATAGGCGTGATATAGGCCTTAAGGATTAGGGGTTCGCTGCTGGTCAAAGCGATGACAGAAAGCACGCCCCAGCAAATTAAAGTTGTTGTCAGCACATCAAGAATGGCTAACAAGTACAAATTAGATGTGCGTTGTAGCCTGTAGGTAAGACCGGCAGAAGAATCAGTTTCTGGCAGCATAGCTTGCGAAGAATAAAGCCTTTATTTTGATCAGCACTAAATTACATAATGCACGGTGATCTATTAATAGAATTGGGCTTTTATTCTAGCACAAGTATCAATGAGTTATTATCAAGCCCTTATATTGTTTTATTCTATGATACGGGCTAGTGTTTACGAGCGCCCATAAAGATCTTCAAAGCGTACAATATCGTCTTCACCAAGGTAGGCGCCTGATTGTACTTCGATGAGTTCTAGTGGAATTTTGCCGGGATTTTCTAATGAGTGGGTTGTGCCAACTGGAATATAGACGGATTCATTTTCGCCGAGTAGCCGTTCTTCATCTCCTACGCGTACTTTTGCTGTCCCATTAACCACGACCCAATGTTCCGCACGGTGGTGGTGCATTTGTACGGATAGTTTTGCGCCAGCCCGTACAGAGATACGCTTAACTTGAAAGCGATCACCGCTGTCCATTGAGTCGTAGTGGCCCCAAGGCCGGTATACCACACGGTGGTGGGTTGCTTCGGTGCGTGTTTGCTGGTTAAGCCAATCAACCACCTTTTTGACTTCATCAGCATGCGGTTTGCTGGCGACGAGTAAGGCGTCCTTGGTATCAACGACTACAAGGTCGTCCACCCCTAGCATAGCTACCAATTTGTCTTCTGTACGCACTAAGTTGTTGTGACTGTCTACACATAGAGTGTCGCCTGAAGTAGCATTACCGTCATTATCTTTAGGTAAGACTGAAGCTAAAGCGGCCCAGCCGCCGACATCGCTCCAACTGGCTTGCATTGGCATCACAAACGCTTTCTGGGTGTGCTCCATCACCGCATAATCAATCGAATCGCTAGGGCATTTTTCAAAGGCATCAACGCCAATCCGGATAAACTCAAGATCGATGCTTTGGTCTTGCCAAGCTTGCTTGCAACAATTCACAATGTCATTATTGTGTTTGCTGACTTCAGCCAAAAAATCGTTTGCATAAAACATAAACAAGCCGCTGTTCCAAAGATAGTCACCGCTGGCAAGATATTTTTCAGCTGTTTTTTGTTCGGGCTTTTCTACAAATTTCTCAACTGCATTGAGCGCACCCTGCTTAAGTTTTTTGGTTTTAATATAACCATAGCCGGTAGCAGGGCGGTCAGGGTTAATGCCAAATGTCACCATTTGACCAGCCTTAATTTGGCCAGCGGCGGTTTGTACAGTTTGACTGAAGCTTGTTTCATTAGCGATATGGTGGTCGGCGGGTGATACCAGCAGTAAAGGGTTGTCATGCAGCTCCAATGCGCGCAAAGCTGCTAAGCAAATTGCCGGTGCAGTGTTGCGACCAAAAGGCTCGAGTATTAAGCCGCTATGCACGCAGTCAAGTTGGCGAAGTTGTTCGGCAGCAATAAAGCGATGCTCTTCATTGCAAACCACAATGGGTGTATATAGAGCTAAATTTGCGATACGTTGCACTGTTTGTTGTAGCAAGGTGTCGGTGTGCTGCTTGTTATTGCCGCTTGTGGTTAGCGGCAAAAATTGTTTGGGGTACATGCGTCGTGAAACAGGCCATAAACGTGTGCCAGAGCCGCCGGCGATAATAACGGGCTGTATAGGGCTTTTTTTCATCGCTATTGTGTTGTTTGTGATATGCACTAAAATTTGATTAAAGCGTGACTTTAACCAATTACCGAGTAAACAGCCACTGCTCTGATAGCTAAAGCTTCAGGCGCAATGCTGGAACAACAAGATCATATCTTGCTTGTAGGTGCTCTATTTTTGAGGCTCAGTCCAATGGTGTGCACGGTTGCTTGACGCAAGTGCAATGGCCCATATAGAATTTAGTTTTAAAGCTAATTGATACACAAAGAGGCCACCATTGGAGCAGCAATTAGCAGCACAAACTCAGCACTTGCAACATCGCTTGCAAAACCTAAGCAGTAAAATTCGCCGGCAATTAGCATTGCCGCAACCGATGCGCGATGCCGGAATGATCACCTTTTTGCGTCAAGAGATTAATGTCTACCAGTTTGCGTTAGCGCAGCTTGAGCAGTTAAATGGTACACGAGTGGCATTGGCAGACCCATTAGGTTATGGCAGAGCGAAAGACATGTTGTCACCGCTTGCTAGCGGTAACCGCAGTAAAGGAAGTGCGGTGAGTGCCAACAATAGTGATGTGTTGCGTATTGGTGTGTTTGGGGGGTTAGGCGATGTTTTGTGCGTGACGCCGGCTTTGCAGGCACTAAAAAAAGCCAGGCCACAGCGTGAATTGCATTTACAGCTAAATGCAGAGCCGCACTTAGCTATATTTAAAAACAACCCCGATATTGACCACATAAGCGTGCTAAAACGCGGTAACAACAAAAACCAAAAGAAGCTAGATATCGAAGTATCAGTGGGTTTTCTCGGTACAGATATTCACTATCGTGAGCATGCGGCCTTTTTGCTAGCTGCAGCCTTAGGGGTGAGCATTGATAGCGAGATACCACGCTACTTCATAGGTGAAAGCGAGCAAGCTGCAGCCCAACAAGCACTAAAAGGTATCGGCTCATTGGTGGTTATTTCGCCTACATCACGAGCGCCGGCTAATCAAAACTGGCCCTTGCAGCGCTGGCAATCCTTGATGGCGTTGTTTCCTGATGTGACCTTTGCGCAAGTTGGCCTGCCAGATGAAGAAGTTATTGAGGGGGCTTTAGATTGGCGTACCGCGCAAGATGTGCGGTCATCGGTAGCTAAATTGGCAGTCGCCGGTGCTTATGTGGGAATGGACACGTTTTGGGCACACGCTGCGGCGGCAGTCAGCACCCCTGCCGTAGTGTTTTTTGGCGGCACTCATCCCAGTGTGTTTGGTTATCCTGGGCACGCTAAATTGTATAAGCACTTACGTTGCTCGCCTTGTCATCATACCTTGGCAGGGCGCCACTGCCCATACAACACTGAATGCATTAATGACATCACGGTGGATGAGGCTGCGCAAGCATTGCGTGAACAGCTGGCTGTTTAGTGCTTATGCCTGCTGCTGCGGCCCTTTGTTAAGGCTAGTTTAATACCAATTGCAGTGCTAGAATTAGTATTCTGAGGCGAATATCGATTCGCCTTTTCTTCTAACGTAATGGCAGCTGCAGTGATTTTATTTGAGCTACCATAGCAAAAAGAATGCTAATACCACGCATGCCTAGCTCTTCATTGATTGATTCGACTTTGCTAATTTGCATGCAATGCAAAACACCTTTGCAGGCTGCCCACCAGGCTTACCAGTGTAGTGAATGCGAGCGACTATATGATGCAGGTAAGGCACAAGATATACCATTGCCAATTGCCTTTTTTGAGGAGCCTAAACAGGTCTATGCTGATGCTTATTTAGGTTTTTATCGCGCCTACAAGCATTTTGATCAAAAGGCCGTTCAACTGACCGAAGGCTTGAAAAAAAGTGGGCGAAAAAAGGAATTACTGCCTGTATTAAAGGCATTCAAAGACAATCAAAAGTATTTTACAAGATTCGCAGAGGCATTAGCGCCCAGTGTAGATTTGCCTACCTTGTTAGAAAAAGCAGGTAAAAACGCGGGACAAAAATATGGTTATGACTTTAATTATCTTGAGCGTGATTGGTCACAGCAACCCCGAGCGCAGCTTGAGATTAGCAATTTGATGTCGATTGTTCAAAAAGCGGTTAAGCACTGCTCAGGCGAACATGCAGTGGTACTTGGCGCGGGCATGGGTCGCTTGGCAACGGAACTAAAAGCACATCACAAGCAGGTTACGGCCATCGAAAACTCGCTTGGGCAGATTGCCCAGTTTTATGCTTTGTTACAGCAGCCTAACCATTTTTGGCGAGTGAACACAATCAACACGCGCAAGGACAACGATTTGCTGAAAAAAGTAAACTTGCAGATACCTAAAGCGTTGCTGGCGGATGCAAAGTCAGTGGATTATATATGGGCTGATGCTTGCAACAGTCCTTTAGCCGATCGCTCGGTGGATGTGTTGTATTCAATTTATTTTTCAGATGTCGTGCCATTAACTAAGTTGCTTGCTGAAAGTAAGCGCTTGCTTACTGAGGGCGGTTGTTTTGTGCATCTTGGCCCATTGCATTATCATTTTTCTGACATCACTCAACATTACAGCCTAGAGACTTTTTGTGCACAGCTTGTGCAGCATGGTTTTGTATTGCAGCATCAATCTGAGCATGAGCCTGTCAATATAGATGATGAGGGCTTGCAACGCTCGCAGCAGTATTTCAATGCGCTGATCGTGGCAAAGTATGATTCTGCCCAAGACCAACATGCCGAAGATAAAAGCTCGGTGACTGAATCGAGCTAAGCACGATGCAAGGCTATATTTGGGATTCAGAATTTAGCACTAAGTTCGCTAAGCAATACTGGGAGCAACGCCCCTGTGTGTTTGATTATCCCGCTAAACAAGCGATTGCTAATTTAGATGAGTTGTTTCACGCAGTGGTCAACATGCCCAGCCGCGGCCCATCGGATCGTTTTTGGGTGGCCAAGAGCGTTCCACCGAAGCGCTACGATGATTTTCGTAATATTCAAGGAGAGGGCATTAATTTATTCGGCCCTAAAGCCGATGATGGAAATTTAATGGGCTTTTTTGAACGCATGAATGGCCGTCACTTTGGGTTTAATTCGCACAAACTTGGGGCAGGTTTACCAGTGATTGATGAACGCATGAAAGCAATCGTGCTAGGCTTACAGCAAGCGGGTTTGCCGCTTAAACCGCAGCAACGCGGCTGGGTAAGCGACACGTTTTTTGGCACCTATCACGCCACACCCTTTGGCATCCATCGTGACCCTGCTAGTGTGTTTTCGCTGACCTTGTTGGGTGAGCGTACTTATTATACTTGGCCGATGGACTACTTCCCCCTTGGTCATAAAGATTTGCAATGCCCAGATAACAATGCGATTAAGCGCCATATCCCGAATGCAGAGGTGTTTAAGCTTAGCCCCGGGAAAGTATTTTACTGGCCGTCTAATCGTTGGCATGTGGCCACGTCGAATGGCCAGCCTACAGCGGTGGTGCAGATGAGCACTTACTTTGATTCTAAAGACGTTAATCAAGCTTAAGAGTAGCGTAGATGTATCAATATAATGCCTTTGGTTTAAAAATCAGTTGTCAGTGGCCATTGTTTCAATTGCCAACAGTTAATTTTGCTAGCAGTGAAGCACAAGTGACGATTGCGCGAGGTCGTGTAGATGATACTCGCTTTAATCAAACCGAAAAAGGTGAGCATTTTCAAGTATATGAGCAAGGCCGCCTTGCTTTTATGCAAGTGCGCGAGGTCGCCAACTTCTTGATTGAAAACGGCACGACGATTACTGTGGATGTGGATCAAGAAGCGGTCATGCAAACCGTTAATTTATATTTGCTTGGTTCGGGTTTGGGTACGATTTTGCATCAACGTGGTAGCCTGCCTTTGCACGGCAATGGTATCAATATTGATGGGCATGCGGTGATTGTGACCGCGCATAGCGGAATAGGAAAATCGACCTTGGCCAGCGAGTTTTATCGCAGGGGTTATTCTTTATTGGCGGATGACGTTTGTGCGGTTAGCGCTGAAAACGAAGTGCAGCCAAGCTATCCATTCTTGAAGCTGTGGCAAGAAGCGATTGACCGTTTAGATCTGCCCAAGGCTGATTTAATTCAGATCATGGCGCAAAAAGAAAAATTCTATGTGCCTTTAGGTGTGCAATTTAATACAAGCTCATTGCCTCTTAAATCAATTTACATATTGATGCGGGGCGATATAGACTCACCGGAAATGAAGCCCTTAAAGGGGGTGAATAAACTGTTGATGTTACGTCCCCAAATTTACCGTTTGCATTATTTACGTTGCTTGGTTAAAGGTGCGCCAGCAATGGACCGGATGTCAGAGCGGCTAGGAAATATCCCTGTTTTTCATGTCGTGAGGCCGGTGGAAGGGATGCATGTTGAGCAAATTGCCGATATGATTTTGGCCAATGAAGCTGACAGCGGTTCAACCTAAACACCGCGTAAGCATTTATGTCTAATTGTTACACTGCCTTTGGCTTATGCTTGCACTCAGATCTTGAACTGGTGCCTTTACAGGCTTGTCAAGACGCTGCTATTAACTTACCCGTTATACGTATCGAACAAGGTGAAGTAAGCAACACGGGTTTAAAAAATACACAGTCTAGCTTGGTGTATTGTGATGTGGTGGCTAACACGGTTTGGTTGCGTATTCCAAATGTTGCACGGTTTTTAATCGAGAATGGTGACCATGTAACTTATGAAGCAGAAAGGATCATTGCCTCGTTTGATGATGAAGATGGCAGGATGGTTAGCAATGAAGTTCAGTTAGTGCAAATAGCGCTGTATATCCAATCGCATTGTGTTCCTTATATTTGTTTGCAGCGTGGGCATCTTGTGTTACGCGGTAGCGCGGTGCGTTTTGGTGAGCAGTGTGCAGTTTTTTGTGGACCCGCTTCAAGTGGTAAAACTACTTATGCGGCGGCCCTTTATAACCGAGGCTTTGATGTAATAAGTGATGAGGTATGCGTGTTTAATGAGCACAACGAAGTGTTGGCAGGCTATACTTATTTAAAGGTGTGGCACGATGTTTTGTCTTACTTGCGCCTTGAGCCCACTGATTTTTCGCCGCTATTTCCTGGTATCAACAAATATGTTTTCCCGCTAGAAGCAGCCCAAGCAACTACAGCATTGCCGGTTAGCGCAATTTATTTGCTTTATCAGGACTACATTAAAGAGTGGCATACCAAGCCAGTGCGTGGTTTGGGAAAATTGAATTATTTAAAATCACCTAGCCATGCTTACCGCCCTGGGGTGCGTTCTAAGTTAGGCTTACCAGATCTAATTGTTCAGCAAACAAGGTTGATGCAAGCCGTGAGCATAATTAAAACCAAGCGGCCCAAGAGTATTCGTGCAATTCGTATGTCACAGCAGCTACAGTTCTTTATCGATGACATGGGCTTGGGTGTTGATGACTAAAGAAATAAATACTCAATATGACCAAGCGCGCCTTGTCTTGCTAGCGTCTTACCCGAAGTCTGGTAACACATGGCTGCGCAGTTTTTTAAGCGCGCTCAATGTGTACGACCCATTGGCGGAACAACAGTTTACTGAGCAAGCCGCAAGTGATCCGCTTGACGATGAGATTGACATGAACAAGATTCATCTTGGGACCCAACTATTTTCTCGTGAAGAAATTGAAGTACATGCGGGTTTTGACACCACAGATTTGACCGAAGCGCAGTTAGCCCATCTTCGAGTTGTTACTAATCGTCATTATGCCCAAGCTATTCCGATGGGCCAGGTTGGATACATGAAGGTGCATGATGCCTATACCGTGTTCGATAACGGTGCATGCTTGTTTGACAAGCAATATGTCAAAGGTGTGGTTTATATCGTGCGTAACCCGTTGGATGTGGTGATTTCATACGCCAATCAATCCAGCTTTAGCATTGATGCAAGCATCGCCCATTTTGGCAGTGACCAAACATTGGGGGTAGACGAAAAAGCATATAGTGCCGAGAGTTCGGCGCGCCGCTGGATTTCGTCCTGGTCTGGTCATGTGCAGAGCTGGACAAGCGGTCATCCTTTGCCTTATCTGTTGGTGCGCTATGAGGATATGAAAAAACGAGGCATCGACACTTTTATGCAGGTCGTGCACTTTTTAAACTTAACTGCCAGCGAAGAAGAAGTGGCAAAAGCTTTGGACAAAGTGGCGTTTGAAAAATTCGCAAAACAGGAGAAGGAAAAACCTTTTGTGGAATCGGAATCGAATCCTGACGGATTTTTTCGCAAAGGCATCGTAGGGGATTGGCGTGAAGTGTTAAGTAGCGCGCAAATCAGCCAAGTCATCAGTGATCATGGTGAAATGATGCATCAGCTGGGCTATGTGGATGAATACGGTAAGCCTACACAGCTGATTTGTTAATTTTAAAGCAGCTTTTTTGTTAATTCCAATTGATCTTGTACATGAAGGCATATTCAAGATCAGGTTAAGTATGAATAATGATGTTATAGGCTTTTATATTTCATGGCCTACATTTTCACTTGTTTTAGCTTTGCGCCCATTTTCTCTTTTTAAAGTTTGTGCTGCATGCGGGCAAGTGCCACTATCAAGTGGTAATTCATCAAAGCTTGGTTTTTCAGGTAAAACGAGAGGGCATTTGTTCGGCGGCTCATTATTAGTAATAGGTAATGAATATTGATTCCATTCTGATTCTCCTATTTGGTAGTGTCCTAATAAGTGCGAATGCTGGATCTTGTCATACTCGTCGATGTTTGATCTAATCTTGTTTCTTATATTAATGCCCTTTTTCTCAAAGGCGCTTGCGACGATATCAAATCTTTTTCTTGGATTTATAACAAGTACTAAGGTATCGCAAAGGTTTCTGCTTTTTCTCAGTCGGTGTGCTGGATGGCTGACATTTATAAAGAGGGGTGTCTGTTGAAAGCAAAAACTCCAGAAAGGATCACTGGGGTCTGTGGGTAAATCATCAGGCCACCGTTGGGTGTCAGAATCGATAAGGTACTGCATAGCGCCGAAAGCAATGTCTTCATAAGCAGATTTATCATACTGTTTATTATTATTAGATTCAAAAATGACTAACAACGGTTCAGCTGAATTAACGTCTCCAGCCCATTTTGAGCAGCGTTTAAGATATAATTCTATGCCTTTTTTTAATTTTGAAAAGTTATGGTTACCTGATGGATTTAACTCAATGGGAAGAAAGCATAAAAGCTCTCTGGCACAAGCATTACGAGAAAAAACGCATGGAAAAGGTTTTTCTGAGCCTGTTAATAAAGATATAATGTTCTCGATGTGGTGAGCACACCATGCGTTTTTAGTGTTTTCGCCGTGGTCAAAAGTATTTTTAGATAGTTCAGTTTGTAGTAGCAACATAGATTGTGTTCTCTAGCTCACTCAAATTCCCTAATTCCGAGCAAGAGTATTATTGTTCTTTTTTTGTCTAAAAACTATAAGAATAAACTCATAAATGTTAATCATATGAACAAAATAACCAAGAGAGAGTCAGAAGTTTTGGCTATCCTAGAAGAAGATGCGC